>JAUWZL010000106.1 GCA_030615305.1 Dehalococcoidia bacterium | reverse complement strand
GAGGAAAAGGATAGAGTTTATCTGTTCAAGGTTAAAATTCTAAATTTGGTAAAGAGGATTTTGAGAGTAGAGTAAGCTTCTTGGGTTAGTTGATACCTCGAGGACAGGATGCACTTGGTCAGTTCTAGCTATAATTAGATTGGGACGGTTGTCTATCTCCCCTTCCTTTTTACCGCTGACCTTACCGACTGCTCGATATCTTTGGCTGTCAGTCCATATTTTTGCAAAAGCTCGGCGGCTTTGCCCGATTTGGCATAGGTATCCTTAATAGCCACAAACTCTATGGGCACTGGATGATATTTAGTTATCACCCGGGCGACAATGCTCCCCAACCCGCCATGCTCCAGGTGCTCTTCAGCGGTAACAATAGCCCTGGTGTCAGCGGCAGCCTTAATAATGGCAGCCTCATCAATAGGCTTAAGGGTAGGCATATTTAATATGCGGCAGTCTATACCTTCCTGCTTGAGGTTTTCGGCGGCTTCAAGGGCAGCCGTCACCATAAGTCCAATAGCAATGATGGTAGTATCCTTACCTTGTCGCATAGTTACTGCCTTTCCCAGTTTAAAGCGGTACTCCTCGTTATAGACCAGTGGCAATTTAGGTCGGCACAGCCTGATGTAGAAGGGTCCGTAGTTGGCGGCAGCCGCTCTTATTGCCTGGGCGGTTTCAATAGCATCGGCAGGAACGATTACAGTAAAGCCGGGCAAGGAGCCAATCAGAGATAAATCTTCAACGGACTGATGTGAAGTGCCATCTTCACCGACACTGATGCCGCTGTGGGTGGCTACCAGCTTAACATTGAGCCCGGGCTGAGCGATAGACATGCGAATCTGGTCGAAGCAGCGACCGGGGGCAAAAACGGCGAAGGTACTGGCAAAAGGAATTTTGCCTGAGGCGGCCAGGCCGGCGGCAATACCTAGCATATTCTGCTCGGCAATACCGCAGTCAAAGGAGCGGCCAGGGAACTCACGGGCAAAATATTGGGTCATAGTTGACCGGCATAGGTCAGCATCCAGCATCACTATATCTGGATTCTTCTTACCCAGCTCAACCAGGGTTTTGCCATAGGTTTCCCTCAGGGAAACTTCCTCGGGCATTTCTACTCCAGCTCCTTTAGGGCTATTTCTACTTGCTCGGCGTTGGGCGCTTTGCCGTGAAAATCGGGGTTATTCTCCATAAAGCTGACCCCTTTGCCCTTGATAGTATGGGCAATGATGACGGTTGGTTGTTTCTTGATTTGCTTTGCCTGTTTAAAGGCATCAATAAGCTGGGTGAAGTTGTGACCATCAACCTCAATAACATGCCAGCCAAAGGCTTGCCATTTCTTATTAAAGGGCTCAAGGTTCATAACATCACAGTTCCAGCCATCTATCTGTTGTCCGTTGTTATCCACGATAGCCACCAGGTTATCTATCTTAAAGTGGGCGGCGGACATAGCTGCCTCCCACACCTGTCCCTCATCACACTCGCCATCACCCAGTAAAACATATACCCGGTAGTTCTGTGAGTTGAGGCGACCAGCCAGGGCTATGCCAATACCAAAGGATAATCCCTGTCCCAGGGCACCGGCTGACATCTCCACCCCTGGGGTAACCGTTCGGTCAGTATGACCCTGAAGGCGACTATCTAGCTGCCTTAGCGTGGCTAACTCTTCAACCGGGAAGTAGCCGCACTCAGCCAGAGTAGCATAGAGCAGGGGAGCAGCGTGTCCCTTGCTCAGGATGAACCTATCCCTGTCAGACCATTGCGGGTCTTTTGGCTTATGTCGTAGCACTCTAAAGTAAAGGGTAGTAACAATCTCCACTGCTGA
>JAUWZL010000015.1 GCA_030615305.1 Dehalococcoidia bacterium | reverse complement strand
AAAAGGGCTCAAGAATTTGCCTGGATGGCATTTTCTGAGCCCTTGGTTTTATTAGGTTCCTGTAGATAAGGAAAGGACACGCTTCTCTCTATGGGTTGGGGCTGGCAATCAGTCTCAGCTCGATTGGTTTTGCCGAAGAATATACCACTATACTGTAAACATTTCCTCTTCATAACCTATCCCTTTTGGGGAAGGGTTCTATAACACTCTACTTTAGCAGGATGCTTAAATCTTAATGAGCGAAACGAAATAATTATTGATATCTTTTTAAGTAACTCGTATACGTATATGGGTATCTGTATATTGACTACAGGTTATTATACCACTCCTGTCAAGTACTTCAAGTTTATTCCATAGTTTTCTTATAAAATTCATGGTGAAAAGGTAACCATCGGCATTTATTGGTTCGAAACCCATCACCCGCTCCATAAAGCCGGGCGACAACCTGCTTAAGTGGCAAATATATTATTCGGCCAACCGCAATAAAAGGTGAAACATAATGCAAACATCGGACTCCATGACCCGATTTGGGAGTTCCCTCTTTTCGCTCCGCAGCCGAAGGTCTTGAATTTGGCGTCAACAATGGAAACAAGGACTTTTATTTCAGGCAATTAAGCCTAGATTAGCCCCATGACCGCCGGGCATAACCCAGCCCCTCTATGTGCAAAGTATCACCTTCAAGCCGGACCTGAGCGCCCAACTTCCCCACCAGCCAGAGGTTGGCATCCACATGCTCGGTAAGGCGAGGTATGATGTATTCCGTGGTTCCCTTAGCCAGGGCAGCATAGATAATCAACTGGTCTGCCAGGTACCTATCAACAGTGGCACCAGTTGCCAAGTCATCTAGCAGGCTTTGAGCCACATACCGGCCAATCTCCTCGGAGCTTCGCCCCCTCTTACCAGCCTGGTCGGAGCCCAATAAGCAACCGGAATCGGTTTCGGCCCACAGGGCTAGACTCGCCCCCGATTGCGGGGCAGTTTCATCATACAGGGTTTCAATCTGAGCCTGATAGCCCTTCCGGGCAAGGAGTTTCTGGCATTCTTGTGCCATCCTCTGGCTAACCCGGCGCTCTTTCAAGTGGGATGAAAGGGCAAGCCCACTCAATCTATTGACCTTGCCCTGCTTGAGCAGCTTCAAAGGCTTTAGGCTGCTAGCCACCGGCTTTATATTGACCTGAATGATACCACCACCGGTGGGGACGTAACCGGGACGAATTACTGCCAGCTCTGCCTGGATGCCCATCTTGGCCAAAGTGGGGAATAACACGTGCTGCATGTGGTAAGCCGAGGGGGCGAAGTCTTGAAAGAGCCCGCCTGATATCCTTAACTCAGTTTCCTCTTGGGCAAAGAGGGCAAGGGGGAGCAGGGTCATTACCAGCAGGGTAGTTGAGCCTGCGGTGCCAATTTGCCACTGGTAATAGCCACCCCTTATTCTGCCACCTGGTATATAGGTTAGCTCCCTGGAGTTTACTACCGCCCCATCAACATGGGCGGCACACATCTGGGCACAGGCGGTCACCGAGGCAAGGTGCTGAGGCCGCAGCCCTGGCTTAGCCCTCTTCGCCCTGATATTGTTTATATACAGCCCTTCACCAAGCAGGGAAGACAGGGCTACTGCGTATCGCAGGAGGGTGCCGCTTCCTGACCTTGCCGAGCCATCAATGCGAATCATTGTTTTCCTCTTGTAAAACCTCATCCATTCTAGTCCAGACAAATGTCAAGGGCAAGCACACTAGCCTGTTAGAGAAAGTTCCGTTTGAATTTGGTAGACTATGAGCTACCTGAGGGAAAACGCAATCATGGTGAGGTTATCGGTGCCCAGGCGGTTAACTAAAACCTCGGTTTTTAATACTTCCAGCAAGGTCTCGGGCTGAGGAAATCTTCTAGCAAAATCGGCAGCTTCTTCACTGGTCATGACATCAAATAATCCGTCGCAGGCCATTAGTAAAATCAAATCGTCTTGTGAAATCTTATACTCACTCACCGATGGCGTGGCGATAATGCCGATGTTCTTAAAGTACTGGTCACCGATAGTCCTGGTGGGCATCAACCCCTGGTGCCCCCGGCAGGCATAGGGGTACCTAATCTGGCCACCCATCTCCTCAATCCTCTGTCTCTCTATCAAGTTATCCAATCTATGGTCAACGGTCAGCTGACGAAGTCCTTGGTCACTAATAACAATGGCTCTGGCATCCCCGACATTGGCAGTAAAAATTTGCCTCGCTTTAATTAGGCAATTAACCGCCGTTGTCCCTGAATCCTGTGTTTTCAACTCTTCAGAGACTAGTTGGTAACCCTTAATGAAAGCTTCCTGGGGTGAGAAACCGGAAAGCAAACCTTGTAAGAATATTTGATGTAATCTTTCGGAGGCATATTTTGCCGCCAACTTACCACCATGACCATCATAAATCCCGGCAAAAGCCCAACCTTTGTTAGCAAAATTCAAATCAAGAAAATGGGCATCTTCCATTTCACGCCTGATTCCTTTTTCGGAAATGACTGCCGCTTCCATATAGATGGCTCCTTTGTCAATCCAGACGCTTGAGAGCCTCACGAAACATCGCCCGGTGGTGCTTCTCCCTTTCAAAGGCTATGCTAAAAGACTTGGCGGCCTCTTCTCTTCCTTCGCTTTCTGCTTCCTCAATAAACTTGGGATACATTGACAGGATTTCAAGGTCTTCCCCTTCAGCAGCCTCTCTAAGGTTTCCCTTTGTCGTCTTAATCACGCCCATAGCCTTGAGATGACTTAGGGCATGGACTATTTCTGCCCCGGCCGCCTCACGAAAAAGCTGGGCTATCGCCATCAACCCCTCATCTATGGCCTTGTGAGCGTAGGCCAAATATTCAATATTGGTCTGGCTTTCATTGGCAAAGGCGATCTTTAAGTTGTCGTCCGTTTTTAACATCAGGCACCTCCTTTTTCATTGCCACCCCACCCGGCAGGTTGATTCTACCCCCTGCCCGTTCTAGCTATACTATGAAATGAACAAGCTGCCGATTTGATAGATAAGTACAGCTACAGTCCAGGCCAGTAACAGTGTATAACCAACAACAAAACCTGTCCACTTCCATGAGTTGGTTTCTCTCTTGATAGTAGCAATGGTGGCGACACAGGGAATATAGATCAGGCACATAGCCATAAAGGCAAAGGCAATAAGCGGCGTCCAACCCAACTGGGTGGCAATGGTTCCGCCCAGAGCCCCCTCGCCGACAGCAAACAGGGTGCCAAAGGTGCCAACCACTACTTCTTTACTTAGGACGCCGAATATCAGGGCTGCCGAAGCCTGCCACTGGCCGAAACCGGCCGGGCTGAATATGGGGGCAATGGCTTTGCCTATCGGCTCCATCGCCCCTATATAGTCCAGCAGCCAGAAAAGCACCACTGCCAAAAATATGATTGTCCCCGCCCGCACCAGAAATGCCCAAACCCGCTGCCAGGTGTGGGTAACAACACTGGTGATGGTAGGCAGGCGATAGGGAGGAAGCTCCATGACAAAGTGGCCACTCTCACCCCTGACCAGTCTCTTACGGAAAAACCAGGCAAATAGAATAGCCAGTGATATACCTATGACATACATGGAGAAAATCACCAGTCCCTGATAGGCGGTAAAAAAGGCACCGGCAAAAAGAACGTAGATGGGCAGCCGGGCACCGCAGGACATCAGGGGGGTAACCATAATAGTGACCAACCTGTCCTTTGGATTCTCTATTGTCCTGGCAGCCATGATTGCCGGCACACTGCAGCCAAAGCCCAGTACCAGGGGGACGAATGACCTGCCATGTAGCCCTATCCGGTGCATGAGCCGGTCCATGATAAAGGCGGCCCGGGCCAGATAGCCGCTGTCTTCAAGTATGGAGAGTCCCAAATAGAGAAGAAATATCACCGGAACAAAGGATATAACCGTGCCTACCCCACCGATAATGCCATCAGCAACAAGAGAGCCCAGCCAGTCTGGAGATACACCTGAGGCCAGCCCGCCTAGCCAGCCAAAGCCTTCATTGATCCAGTCCATGAAGGGTATAGATAGGGTAAAGGCGAGCTGGAAAAGTCCAAAAAGAATAACGGCGAATATGGGAATGCCCAGCCAGCGGTTAAGGACCATTTTGTCAATTCTGTCAGAAAGCCTCGGTCTTTCAATAGCTGGCTTCTTAAGCACGTCCTTCATCAGTCCGCTGATGAAGCCGTACCTGGCATCAGCGATTACCGTCTCAGCTTCGTCCCCGTATACACTTCTCAAATGGGCCAGGCTTCTGTCTTTAGCCTTAAGGACTTCTCCTCTATCCAATATTTACTCCGTGAATTTCTTAATTATTTCCTCATCCTCTTCCAGCAGCTTTACCGCCAGCCACCGTGGAGAGTACCCCTGAAAACGTGAGTCAGTGGCAATAATCTCCTCCAGCTTGGCTATCTCCTCCTCCATCTCGCGCCCGTAGTTAAGTCGTAAGCCTTTTACCTGAATCTTGTCTTCGGCGACGCAAACTATGGTCTCCAATAGTTCCTGAGTGCCCTGATGGCGAGTAGCCACCATGGGCACCACCGGGGCGCCCAGGAGGCGGGAAAGCTCCGCGACATCAATCTGGTAGCCCCTGGATTGGGCTACATCCATCATGTTGAGGGCCACTACCAGCTTTGCCCCCATCTCCAGAAGCTGCACGGCAAGATAGAGGTTTCGCTCCAGGTTTGAAGCATCCACGATGTCCACGACCACATCCGGGTTTTCATCAACCACGAAGTTCCGGGCAATAACCTCATCCAGAGAATAGGCGGTCAGGCTATAGACGCCGGGGAGGTCAACTACCCTTATGTTATAGCCCTTGAAGCTCAGATTTCCCTCCTTTTTTTCCACTGTTACTCCAGGCCAGTTGCCCACGTGCTGCTTAGCCCCAGTTAGGTTATTGAACACCGTGGTCTTGCCTGAGTTGGGGTTGCCGGCTAGAGCAATGGTTATCTCTTTTGGGGTCATTGTTACCCTCTTTTCATGGTTGCTTAACCATGATTTTATGAGCTAAACCTTGACCCAGTGCCAGCCTTGAGCCTCTGACCTCAATGACCACTGGGCCAGGCCGCTGACTATTTACAACCCTGACCTGAACACCCGGGGTGAGCCCCATGTCAGCCAGCCTCCTCTGAAGTCCCCAGCCGGCTCTTACAGCGGCCACCTGAACAAGCTCTCCCGGTGAAACCATACTTAGTGGCATCATAAAGCTCTCCCTAGATAACCTCCACCTGGATATTGGACGCCTCTTCCTTGCGTAGGGTCAGGTTGTATCCCTTTACCAGCCACCTTAATAACCCTGCCTTTCTCTTTGGGCTTTAATTCACTTAGCCGCTTAGTGGCCATTTCCTGCCTCCTCATTTCTTTGGCTGTCGATGTTTGAAGGCTCCTTAAATGTACTTTACCTTATAGGTTGCCCTTATATGATTATTAGGCTAACCTTATTTTACCCAAGGCTATATTATAACAGGAAGCTTTTGCTTTGTCAAGGATAACCTAATAATATTTTTTGAACAGCCAAGAAAATAACTTGACTTGCCCGAAATAATAGCGTAGAATTAGTCTTGGAGCAGTCATCACTGGATGGAGGTCTATCTTGAGCCAGCGGATAGTTGAGGAATACCTGGAAGCCATATATGCCCTTGAGGAAATGGTGGGGAACCCGGTCAGGACTTCATCTCTGGCACAGGTTCTAGAGGTATCCCCGGCCTCAGTCAGCGAGATGCTGCCCCGGCTATCAGAAAAGGGACTGGCTGAATATACTCCATATGGAGGTGTCAGCCTAGCTGAAGAAGGCCGGCGGAGGGTGCTGAAGTTAACACGGCGCCATCGCCTGTGGGAGGTATTCCTCAGCAGACATTTGGGGATTAGCTGGGAGGATGTCTACCATGAGGCCTGTAATCTAGAACACACCACTTCTGAACTAGTATCCCAAAAGCTGGCTCAATTTCTAGGCAATCCTGAGGTCTGCCCCCATGGCAGACCTATCCCCAAGAGCAGCCTTAAGCAGCCCAAGGTGTCTGGCATACCTTTGGCTGACCTTGAGGTGGGTAAAGTGGCTAAGATGGTCTGCGTTGTTAGGGAGAGCAATACAAGACTTCTGCGTTACCTGACCGGCCTGGGGCTTATGCCTGGAGCCAAGGTAAAGGTACTGGAAAAGTCACCCTTTGACGGCACCCTAACCATTGAGGTCAATAATTCCACCAGGGCTATGGGACAGGAAGCGTCGTCCTTCATAATGGTAGAGCCAGTTTGAAATCATCAGAGTAGTGCATAGAGAATAATGGTGTTAGTACTAGATTACAGTCTGAGGTTCCTCTATTTAGGGCTGACCCGGGAACACTCTCTGAGACCTAGTATTGTGTTCTACAGCAAACTAGGGTATACTTACTAACGCTGGTGAGCTGTGAGGTCTAGAAAGAAGAGGGTTGAATTTGATATTTACCTGTCTCGTTAACTTGGTGAGTACCAAACAGCATATGACACTACTATGCAACTATGTAAGCATGGAGGTATAAAGTGAAATTACTGGTTATAGGCTGTGGGCAGTGTGGCGGCAGGATTGCTGACGAGTTTGCTCTACTAAACAAAAAGGCGCGTGTTGAGCGCGACGTTGATATCATTACCAGCGCCTTGGCGGTCAACACAGATATTGCCGATTTAAGTGGACTAACCCATATAAAGTCCGGTTACCAGCATAGAATCCTCATCGGGGCACAAAAGACCGGTGGTCACGGCGTCGGTAAAATGAATGAAATGGGTGCCGAGATAGCCAGAGAAGATGGCGATAAGATAATAGAAAGCATAAGAACAGCAAAAAGATTCTCTGAGACGGATGCCTTCCTGGTGATTGCTGGTGCTGCTGGCGGCACCGGCTCCGGCGCAATATCGGTAATAACACAGCAACTAAAAGAGCGCTACCCTGAAAAACCAGCATATAACCTCATTGCCCTGCCTTTTAAGTATGAGGAGATGACGGAGGAAAGGTCTATCTATAACGTGGGCACATGCCTTAAGTCCGCCTACTTAGCGGCCGATGCCATATTCCTGGTGGACAACCAAAGATATGTTAGAAAAAATTCCCCGATTAGAAGCAATATGGCCAAAATCAACCGCCTGGTAGTCAAGCCATTCTACAACCTACTTAGTGCCGGCGAAGAGACGCATCCCAAATACATCGGCTCAAGGGTGCTTGACGCCGGAGACATAATACAGACCCTGTCAGGATGGACCGTAATCGGATATGGTAAAACGCGAATACCACGGTTTAGACTCCCCTTTGAAGATAAGCTTGATTTCCGGGAGAAGAGCACTGAAACCCAAAAGGGAACGCAAGCGATGGATGAAGCCCTGTGCGAGTTATCTATCAAGTGCAACCCTCCAGATGCCAAGAAAGCCCTGTATCTGCTAACGGCACCCCCGGAGGAAATGAACATGGACCTCATCAAGAGCCTTTCAGCTTCTCTAAAAGGTATGGCCACGGAGGCGATAATACGCAGCGGCGATTACCCCAGGGGAAGAGGCTCAATCGATGTCACCATTGTCCTGTCTGAGCTTATTAATGCAAGAAAGGTCATGGACTACTTTAGCAAAACCATCAACTATATCTCTGTTGCCAAGAGGCGGCAGGGCAGGATAGACTACGAACACCTAGGAATTGGGGAAGCCTTTAAGGATATACCCTCGTTGCTGTAACAGCACACAAGTTAGTCTCTGCCTAGCCTGCTTAGCTCTTCTCCTCTTCGTCTATGTCCTCGGCTGGCTCAGTTTTGCTAGTGGCGAACATTTTAGCCAGCGCCTCCAGGCGAGACTGAATCCTCTTCTGGGGTTCTTCAGCCTCTCCTTTTTTCTTTGCCCTAGTTTCCTCACCCCCGCTCATCGCTTCCTCAAACTCTACCGTCAAGGCCTCAGTAGCCTGTTCAGAAGCTTTGCTTTCTTCCTTGGCTTTGCCCATAGCTTCGGTAGGTATCGTTTTTAGAGCCTCGGCAGTCTGCCTGACCGTTTGCCTGGTCGTTTGACCTATTTCTGTGGTGCCGCTTATCAATTCCTCAAATACCCTTATCCACACCTCGCCGGCCTCTTTAGCTGCCTTCTTTGAAGTCTCAGCTGCTTCTCTAGCGGCTCTAATTGCTTCCTCAGCCGCCTGCTTAGCCGATTGGCTCACCTGCTCAGCCCGGCTTATCGCTTCTTGCGAGGCTCTGGCCGACATCTCAGCAGCCTCCTTGGCCGATTTAGCTGCCTGCTCAGCCTGGCTTATCTTTTCCTGAGACGTTTTCTTCCACGACTCAACAATCTCCATAGCCAATCCACTTACTTCATAAGCCTTACCTATAGCTTCCTGCGAGGCTGTTTTCGATTCTTCAGCCGCCTCCATAGCTGCTTGGCTCACTTGCTCAGCCTGGCTTATCGCCTCCTGCGATGCTCTCTTTGATTCTTCAGCCGCCTCCTTGGCGGACTTGCCTGCTTGCTCAGCTTTGTTTATAGCCTCCTGCGATGCTCTTACAGACATCTCAGTTGATTCATCGGCTGCTCTTATTGCCTCCTCAGCTGCCTCCCTGGCGGCTCCAATTGATGCCTCAGCCGCCTGCTTAGCCGATTGGCTCACCTGCTCAGCCCGGCTTATTGCTTCTTGCGAGGCCCTGACCGACATCTCAGCAGCCTCCTTGGCCGATTTAGCTGCCTGCTCAGCCCGGCTTATCGCCTTCTTAAAAGTCCTCGAATATGCCTTACCAGCCTCTTCAGCCGATTGAGCCGATTTCTCAGCTCTATCCAACGCCTCCTGTGATACTATACTTGCTTCCCCAGCCAGGCTCATTGCTTCCTGGGAGACTCTTATTGCTTCCTTGGCTGTTTCCTTGGTCACTCTGTCTGTCTCCTCAGCCATGCTTATCGCCTCGTGGGCTATTCTTATAGCTTCCTTAGCCGCCTCCTTAGCCGATTTGCCTGCCTTCTGGCCTCGGCTCATCGCTTTGCGGGATAACCTTAACGATTCCTTAACCGTCTTCTTGGCCGAGTTGACAGTTTCCTCAGCTCTAGTTACCGCTGCCTCAAAATCCCTGGCCAAAGATTCAGCAGCATCTTTGGTGGCTCTGATTGTTTCCTCAGCCCGGATTATGGATGCCTCGAAAGCTCCGCTCGAAGTAGCCGTGGTCTCTTTGGCTAGCCGGCTGGCCTCCTCAGCCCTTATTATCGCCTTCTCGAAGACCTTGACATATGCCCTAGCTGCCACCTCAACCGTTTGAGCCGTCTTCTTGGCTCTGGCTACCGCCTCCTGTGAGGCTCTCTTTGCTTCCTCGGCAACCTTCTTGGCTGACCTGCTTACTTCCTTAGCCTGGCTGATCGCTTCCCGGGAGACTCTTATTGCTTCCGCGGCTGTTCCCTTGGCTGAATTATCTATCCGCCCAATCCTGGCTATCGCTTCCTTGAGCCTGGTGGCCTCGTTTTCCAAATCATCTAAGACTTCTGGAGAAATGCCATCTGTTGTCTCGGCAGTAAAAGATTCTTCATCATTATTAGGCATCCTTTTATACCCCCGTTCTTTGTCACCTTATTCTATAACAGGTTGGTTAGTTTATCAATAACCCCTGCTTAACCGGGTAAGGCTTTTTTTAAGTAAGGCCTTGCCCCCGACAGCTCTATTCATGAGTAGTACACGGACATTAGCTTATGTTATATAATGAAGCTAAATCTAGCCAAACAGCATTAAGTATTAAAGGAGATAAAACATAGTCTACCATATGGACAGAGAGAGGTTCCAGCGGTTGGTGGCCAGGGTAGTTAAGGGTTTGCCTAAGGAGTTTCTCACCAGGCTTCAGAACGTTGACGTTGTGGTAGAGGACCATCCAACACCAGGTCAAGCGGGTAGTGCGGGACTGAGGCCGGGCGAGACACTGCTCGGGCTCTATGAGGGTGTACCTCAAACAAAGCGGGGGCAACACTATGGGCTGGTACCACCGGACAAAATAACAATATTCCAGAGGCCCATCGAGGCCGGATGCCGTCATGATGCCGAGATTATGGCCGCGATACAGAATGTGATCAAGCACGAGATAGCCCACCACTTTGGCATTAGTGATGCCAGACTCAAGCAAATAGAAAGGGCAAAAGACCGATTGTAACCCGATTTGGCAATAGTCCTTAGGGCAAAACCTGTTCGGTATAGTTAAGGTTTGCCTGGAACTCATTTCTAAAGCATACCGCAGCGTATTCTTATAAAATCATATATCTCCTGTGGAATATTGACCTGACAGCACTTTTCTAACCCTTCAAAACCAGGTGATGAATTAGCCTCACAGACTCTATAATGTTCGCCATCAAACAGCAGGTCAATGCCGGCAATATCCAAGCCAAGAATGCGCGAGGTTTCAGAAGCAAGCCATTCAATTTCAGGTGTTACCTCAAATCTGCTAACCGAACCTCCCCTGGAGTAATTCGCTTTGAAGCTACCCTCTCTTGCTTTTCTCTCCATACAGGCTACTACGCGACCGCCGATGGTAAATACTCGCAAATCTAATCCTTTACTGAAGGAAATAAACTCCTGCAAGATAATATTTGCCTTGCCATTGGTGGCTTCAATTAGCTGCATCAAATCCTCAAAATTAGATTTGGACTCAGCTAGAAAAACACCAATGCCCTGTGAGCCAGAGAGGGTTTTAACAACAACGGGAAGGCCTAAATATCTCTCCACCAAATCCACATTGACCGGAAATTTTACCAGCATGGTCTTGGGCACTGGAAGGTTGTTTTCCGCCAGGATTTGCTGGGTAAACAGCTTATCCTTGACGGTATCTATGCTTTGAGATGGGCTAAAAGAGCGAACACCCAACCTTTCCAGGTGGCGAATAACGGCTAAAGCAAAGTATGTCGTTCCGGCACCCATTCTGGGTAGTAGAAAGTTTGGCAAGCTGACCGACTCTCCTTCAATAGATATGCTCTTTCTATCTTCCTGGGTAACAATTAAATCAAACTGGTCAGGTCTAAACACCTGCATTTCTATCCCGTTTTCACGGGCCACTTCCAGAAAACGCTTTATCTCATAGGCTTCTGGCTTCAAGCTACCTGCTGAATCTTTATAAAGAATCCAACCCTTCATCACTTTCCCCCCAAGTAGTTTCTTCTATTCTTCCTTTATGATGGCATAATCGTAGTGCTGAGTTAAGAGATTGTCAATATAAATCTCAGGGAAAATTCCTTATATAAGGCACCTTTTATTTCCTCTATGCCTAAAACTATTGAAAACTACCATCAATAAAGATAGAATTAAGGTCGTGCAATGCTTAGAAGGAGGCATTGACGTCTAGGCTATGGCAAAGAAGATTAACTCAAAAGAAGATACCGCAGCTAATACAACAGAAGAGCCCAAAATACCTGCCAAAGCTCAAATCGAATGGCTAACCATAATAAAGGTTGTATTGCCTGCTATTGGTATCTTTGCGGCATTACTCTATTTATTAGGACGCTTAAGGACAGAGTCATATTATTATGCTTTAGGCATAACTCCACAAGTTCTGGATTTCCAGCCAGAGGACTATATGTTCTCTAGTTTTAACTTGGTTATCATGAGTTTTTTTGTCGTTCTCTGGGTCTATATAAGTTGGAGAGTCACCAAACGAGGAATGAAACCATTCCTCGGATTCCCTATCAGAACGCATAGAGACAAAACCAA
>JAUWZL010000107.1 GCA_030615305.1 Dehalococcoidia bacterium | reverse complement strand
GTAGGAACAGTCCCGATTTATCAGGCCGGCATTGAGGCAATGGCCAGACATGGTGCCATCGTCAAAATGACCATTGATGACCTATTCGCTGTGATTGAAGAGCATGCCCGGGATGGCGTTGATTTCATAACCGTGCACTGTGGTGTAACCAAGTCAGCCATTGCCCGGCTAAAGCAGCAGGAGAGGGTAGCCGATGTGGTGTCTCGGGGAGGTGCTTTCCTGATCGGCTGGATGCTATACAATGAGCGTGAGAATCCCCTTTATGAGCAGTATGACCGCTTGCTAGAGTTGGCTAGGGAGTTTGATGTCACGCTGAGCCTTGGTGACGGCATGCGTCCCGGTTGTCTGGCTGATGCTACCGACCGACCCCAGGTAGAAGAGTTGCTCACTTTGGGCGAGTTGGTGCAGAGGGCTCAGCAAGCTGGAGTTCAGGCAATGGTCGAGGGTCCAGGGCATTTGCCGCTAAATCAAATTGAGACTAATGTCCAGCTACAGAAGACTATCTGCAACGGGGCTCCTTTCTATGTACTCGGTCCGCTGGTGACTGATATCGGTGCTGGCTATGACCATTTTACTGGGGCTATCGGTGGCGCTATTGCTGCCGCCGCCGGCACTGATTTTCTATGCTATGTAACGCCAGCCGAGCATCTTTCCTTACCTGACCCTGAGGATGTGAGGCAGGGGGTAATAGCCTCACTTATCGCCGCTCATGCTGGTGATGTAGTTAAAGGGGTGAAGGGCGCTGAGCAGTGGGATAGGAAAATGTCGGTGGCTCGAAAGAAGCTTGACTGGAAAGAGCAAACCAGGCTGTCGTTAGACCCTGAGCGGTCTCGACAAGTTCATAGTAAGCATGCTTCGACTGGGGCGGCTTGCAGTATGTGTGGCGAGTTCTGCGCCATGGAACTAATGGAAAAGTATTTAGGCATCTCAGCAACCAGGTGTTAGAATAAAATATGGCAAAGGAGCGGATATGCAACTTGACGAGATAACCATATCTAAGGCAATAACCGAAAGCTTTATGCGAGACTTTTTGGAGGCTATGGAGGTTGACGTGGCTATAGGTGGCGCCGGGCCAGCCGGTATGACCGCTGCTTATTATCTGGCACGGGAGAGGCTAAAAACGGTAGTATTTGAGAGGCAGCTCCGTGTTGGCGGTGGCATGCCCGGTGGGGGGATGATGTTCAATCGTATCGTGGTGCAGGAGGAGGGAAAGAAGCTACTGGATGAGTTTACCGTAGAAACCAAAGAGTATAGAAACGGCTACTATATTGCTGATTCCTTGGAGGCTACCTCAACTATTTGCTCCAAGGCAATAAAGGCTGGAGCCAAGATTTTCAATTTGATTAGTGTCGAGGATGTGATGATCAGGGAGGGTGATAGGATAACTGGGTTGGTGTTAAACTGGAGTGCCACTTCCTTAGCCGGACTGCATGTAGACCCCTTAGCCATACGGGCAAAGATGGTAATAGATGCTACCGGGCATGCTAGCGAAATCTGCCACATTGTAGTCAATAAGCTCGGTGGCAAATTGAGAACAAAAGCCGGCGGAGTAAGCGGGGAAAAACCGATGTGGGCTGATAGGGGAGAGAAGGCAATAATAGACAATACCAAAGAGGTGTATCCCGGTTTAATAGTTGCCGGCATGGCAGCTAATGCCGTTTTTGGAGCACCTAGGATGGGGCCTATCTTCGGAGGTATGCTCCTGTCTGGGAAGCGGGCAGCTGAGATTGCCATTGAGATTTTGCCGCAAATGAAGGTATC
>JAUWZL010000033.1 GCA_030615305.1 Dehalococcoidia bacterium | reverse complement strand
CATAGCCCTCAATCTGCCGCCGGTGGTAATGGCCAGCTTTTTAGCCTCAGTCTTCAGGGCTTGCTCAAATGCCGACAGGGTCTCCTCGGTCATTCCTGAGTAGCTGGAGGCGATAACCAGGGTTTTACTGTCAACGAAGGCGGGCAGGTCATAGCCGCGGTGGACAAGGACGGGAGTTCTGGCTTCGGCTGATATAAGGCTAGTTACCAAGTCGCCCCCGATAGCCGAGCCGCCCATACCCAGCACGACCACCTTGTTAACCTGAGAGTAGTCCTGGGGCAGAGTAAAAGCCATTGCCATTTGCCATGCCTTCTGGCATAGCTCAGGCACCTCATGGATACGGGTGAGCATACCTTCCGGGTCATATTGGGTATAAACCTGCGGTTCGTCTAAACTGATATTACTGATCTACCTCACCCCCTCAATACCCCTCTCCTTCAAAGGAGAGGGGGCAGGATTTTTTAAGAAAGGGGGCTTCGCCCCTCTCAAACTCCTCTTTAGACCGTGGCTAAATTCTTACCCAGTTCCAGCAGCCGGTCAACTCTAGCCGGGCTATCGCTTTCAGCATAGATGCGAAGCAGCGGTTCGGTGCCTGAAAACCGGATAAGCAGCCAGCTGGTATCAGCTAGGATAAAGCGGAAGCCGTCAACGGTATCCCTTTTGACTACCTTTACGCTATCAAGAGTCCGCGGGGAGCTATCTCTGAGGTGGCCGGTCATTTTCTCTCGCTGCTTTTCGGGAAATTCAATATCCAGGCGGCTATAGTGGTGAGGTCCCACTTTGCTGAAGAGGTAGTCCAGCAGTTGCGATGGGGTCTTGCCGGTTTTGGTCATCAGGTCAAGAAAATAGAGACCGGTTAGTATAGCGTCACGCTCCGGCACATGCCCCCGGAAGCCATAGCCACCGCTCTCCTCCCCGCCAACGAGGGCGTTTTGGGCAAGCATTATTGGGGCAACATACTTAAAGCCGACCGGTGTTTCATAAACGGGTACATTGAATATTTCGCCCAAACGGTAGAGCATGCTGGTGGTGGTTATCGTTTTTACAATAGCGCCTCGCTGGCCGCGTACTTCCAGAAGATAGAGGGCCAGCAGGGCAAAGACCTGGAGTTGAGTTAAGAAGTTGCCCTTTTCATCTATGATGCCGATGCGGTCGGCATCACCGTCAGTGGCTATGCCAACGCCAGCCTTTTCTTCTTTAACCACAGCTGATAGCTTGCCCAGGTTAACAGCAATCGGTTCTGGCTGTTTCATCCCCGGGAAAATAGGGTTGCGCTGGCTGTTTATCTCTATAATCTCGCTGGCGCCACCACCTAAAAGCACCTTGAAGTAGCCGGCGCCGGTACCATACATGGAGTCAACCGCTATCTTGAGCCTGGCTTTTCGTAGCTCATCAAGGTCAATGAGGCTTTCTATCTGGTTTAGGTAAAACGGTGCCAGGTCAATATATTCTATCAGCCCCTGCTCCAGGGCTTCAGCCAGTGGCAGCCGGTTTATCTTGCCTGTGGTAATAATGCTGGCAATGTTCTTCTCCAGTTGGGCACTAACCTCTGTTGAGGCACTGGCACCGTCTTCGGATTTATACTTGAAGCCGTTCCATTGGGCCGGGTTGTGGCTGGCGGTAATGATAATAGCGCCACCACATTTCTTGGCCAGAACACCATAGCTTATTGCTGGCGTCGGGGTAGCTTCGGAGCAGAGGTATACCTTTATCCCGTTGCCAGCAACCACCTCAGCCGCAGCTTGGGCAAAGTCCTCAGAGGCAAAGCGGGTGTCATAGCCCACGAGCAGACCTTGATTTGCCAGTTCTGCCTGCTTAAGGTAGCTGGCTACCGCCTGGGCGCAGATACGGACATTATCAAAGGTAAAGTCCTGGGCGATAATGCCCCGCCAGCCATCGGTGCCGAATTTAATAGGGCTTTTTATCAACCCTATCCCCTTTATCCCCTTCCCCTTAATAAGGGGAAGGGGAAGATATTTTAGAAGAGGGGCTTCGCCCCTCTAAAGCTTCCCATTTTAGTTATCTGGCTTTATGCTTGAAAACTACCGGATTGAGAGAAGTTTAAGGCAGCCTCGGCATGGATTCTGGTGGTATCAAGAATCGGGATACCAATAACCTCTTCAGAAAGACTCAATGGTAATTCCGTGCAGCCTAATATTAGAGCTTCAATACCTTCTTTATCGGCCATTATCTTGGCAATCCTTGATAGTTCTTGCCGAGTTTCCTCAACAATACAGCCATATACAAGCTCGGTCATGATTTTGTGGTGGATATAGTCCTGATCGGCTTTTTCGGGAGTAACCACAGATATCCCATATTCAGTCGAAAGAACGTTGCTGTAGAAGTCAGCTTGCATAACGAATGTTGCGCCGAATAAACCCACCCTGGTAAATCCCAGCCTCTTTGCCACTCTGCCAGTCTCCTCTACAATACTCAAAAGGGGGATGGGCGACCTGGCGGCGACCTCGTTGAAAACTATGTGCGGTGTATTTGACGCTATAAGGGCAAAGTCTGCACCTGCGTTAGACAGCGATTTGATTGCTTCACTAATGAGATTAATCACTTCCGGCAAGTCCCCTGATTCCACCAGACTAATAAATTCCTGATAGTTCAGGCTATATATAATAATCACCGGATAGCGGTACCCCATTCCCCTTTGACGACAAAGAGCAGTGATAATACGGTAGTATTCCATTGTTGATGGTGGAGCCATTCCCCCAACAACACCTATCTTCTTCACAGCTTCTCCTTTACTACTTACCCAGCGCCTCTTCCCTGAGAATCTCGGCTTTGTCTAGCTTCTCCCAGGGCAGGTCAAGGTCATCCCGGCCGAAGTGTCCGTAACAGGCCGTCTGTCTGTAGATGGGGCGGCGGAGGTCGAGGGCCTTAATAATGGCTGCCGGTCTAAGGTCAAAGTGTTTTTTAATCAGGCCAAGCAGGACCTCTTGGCTAACCTTGGCCGTGCCAAAGGTTTCAATAGAGACGGAGAGCGGACGGGCGACACCAATGACATAGGCAATCTGGACTTCCAGCCGCTCGGCTAGCCCGGCGGCGACCAGATTCTTGGCGATATAGCGAGCCATATAGGTAGCTGAGCGGTCAACCTTGGTTGGGTCTTTACCTGAGAAAGCACCGCCGCCGTGCCGGGCAAGGCCGCCATAGCTATCAACGAGAATCTTGCGCCCGGTAAAGCCAGTATCAGACACTGGGCCGCCGAGCACAAATCTACCGGTAGCGTTAATATAATATCTGGTTCTGTCATCTATCAGTGAGTTCGGAACTACCCGGTTAATTACCTGCTCAATTATGTCCTGTTCTATCTGCTCACGGCTGACATCGGGGTCATGCTGGGCGCCAATGACTATGCTATCCACCCGTCTTGGTCTGCCGTTGTTATACTCTACGGTCACCTGTGACTTACCATCGGGCCTGAGGTAGGGCAGGGTTTTATCCTTCCTGGCTTGAGCCAGACGCTGGCACAGCTTGTGTGCCAGGGAAATAGGTAGTGGCATAAGCTCTGGCGTCTCATTACAGGCAAAGCCGACCATCATCCCCTGGTCACCGGCGCCAATCAGGTCCAGCTCATCAATAGCTGCTTCTGTCTTGGCCTCTAGTGATTTATCAACCCCTAGGGCGATGTCAACGGACTGCTCTTTAATAGAGACCAGCACGCCACAGGACTGGTAGTCAAAGCCGTATTCGGGACGGGTGTAGCCGACATCGTGAACCACTTCACGCACGATGTGGGGAATCTCAACATAGCAATCGGTGGTAATCTCACCCATAACGATGACTAAACCCTTGGTTACCGCCGTCTCGCAGGCTACCCTAGCCATTGGGTCTTTTCCTAAGATATAGTCTAGGACAGCATCCGATATCTGGTCGCACAGTTTATCTGGGTGTCCCTCGGCAACCGACTCCGAGGTAAACAGGTATTTAGCTGAGGTTCTAAAGCTTTGTGTCATTTATTCTCCCTTCTATGTTCCTTCTTCCCAGCTTTCAAGGTATTCTTTTTGCTTTGGTGTCAGGCTATCTATCTCAATATCCATAGAGCTAAGTTTTAACCGGGCTACCTGTTTATCAACCTCTTCGGGCACTGGATAGACCTTGGACTCAAGCTTCCCTCGGTTCTTGACTATGTACTCCAGGCACAGGGCCTGGTCAGCGAAGCTCATATCCATGACACTGGCTGGGTGGCCCTCAGCAGCCGCTAGGTTGATTAGCCTGCCCTCGGCCAGAAGGTAGAGACGGCGTCCGTCTTTTAAGGTGTATTCATCAACAAAGGGGCGCAGGCGCTGCTTACTAACTGACAGGCTTTCCAGGGCTGGGATATCTATTTCTACATTAAAATGCCCGCTATTAGCCAGGATAGCCCCGTCCTTCATCATCTGAAGATGGTCCTTGCCAATGACATTCTTATCACCGGTAACGGTAATGAAGATATCACCCAACCTGGCGGCTTCACTTAAAGGCATTACCTGGGAGCCGTCCATCACCGCTTCTAATGCCCGGATTGGCTCCACCTCGGTTACAATCACCTGGGAGCCCATCCCTTTGGCTCTTAAGGCTAGGCCACGCCCGCACCAGCCATAGCCACAGACGACCACCTTTTTGCCCGCCCACAGGATATTGGTCGCCCGGGTAATGCCGTCAATGGTGCTCTGCCCGGTGCCGTAGCGGTTGTCAAAAAGGTACTTGGTCGGGGCATCATTAACCGCAATCAGGGGATACTTAAGTTTGCCGGCTCTTTCCAGGCTGCGCAGCCGGACAACACCGGTGGTAGTCTCCTCCGTACCCCCAATAACATTCTTGATGAGCTCGCTTCGCTTGGTGTGAAGGGTGGTAACCAGGTCGGCGCCATCGTCTACGGTAAGCTGGGGCTTATGATCCAGGGCAGTGCTTATGTGCTTATAGTAAGTTACATCCTCCTCCCCCTTGATGGCGTTGGTCGGGATGCCATATTCAACAAGGGCGGCGGCGGCATCATCCTGGGTGCTAAGCGGGTTGGAAGCACACAGGATAACATCAGCCCCGCCTTCCTTTAGCGTCAGAGCCAGGTTGGCCGTTTCCGTGGTAATGTGAAGGCAGGCTGAGATTCGGATACCTTCCAGAGGTCTCTCGGTAGCAAATCTCTGTCTGATTAGTTTGAGAACCGGCATCTGGCGGCTGGCCCATTCTATTCGCTTCCTGCCGGCTGGAGCTAGTGTCGGGTCTTTAATGTCATAGTTCTTTGTAACCACTAGTTACTCCTCATTAATCCTGTCCAAAATCTGCCCTAGGCTCTTATCAATCGGCTGTGAAGTATCAATTATAGCATGATTTTGGGCTGGTATTTCTACTATCAACGCTCCGTGCTATTTCTTTTTCATGTCAATAATATACCAATCTTCAGGCGGGTCGTGCTGGGTGTCAGCTATCAAATGGATGATATTAAGGTTGGGATATAACGCCTTCAAGTCATTTAGGTCCACCCGTTCAAACCGCTTTTTATTGTTGAGGTAGGCTTGTTCGGTTAGTGCATTTGATACATAGTCCTCTTTAGTTCGTCTTAGTATCCGCCTGATGGCAACCTCCTGTGGGCATTCCGTTTGCAGGATGACAAATGTCCGATTATGTTTAACGGCTATGGCAGCAGCACGCCTCCTTAATGACTGGGTGATGAAGGTTGCATCAAGTATAACACCAACGCCTTTTTTAAGACATTCATCCGCCTGCCTGAACATCTCGTCATAGACCTTTAATCGTTTATCCATACTTGAGGCGACTTTTTCATCAAATATGTCCTCATTCTTCAATACTTCCAGCCTAATCAGGTCGCTGCGGAGGAGGGGAAAGCCCTTAATCTTGGCTACTTCCTCAGTCGTCTCCGTTTTCCAGGTGCCGGGAAGACCGCAGGCGATAAGTAGAAAACCAGACCCCAACTCAGTTTCTATGAATTTCACAAATGGCTCTTTCAATTTATCGCCTCCTTTGTCATTATCATTAAGTCAATTTATGCTGTCTTTGATAAATTCTCCCCATTTTCGAATGCACTCTGAAGCTAGTTCAAAAGCGTCAATCGTTCCAGTTTTGGTCTCAATAGAAAGCTTAACGTTAATAATTGGTTCGGGTCCCCCTTCTAAATACAGAGAGACTTCCCGACGTTCAAATTTTGGGACTTGGCCGCTCCGAGGAGAGCTTTTCTGCTTTAAATGCTTTATGCCAATGCAGATGTCCGCACAGACGCGCATACATTCATTTTGGTTTATAAAATGCTCAACCTCCTTCTTTGGCAGTTTAACAGTGTCATCGTTCTCTATCCAATCTCTAAGGTGATAGCAGTTTAGAAAGAATGCATAAAATTCATCATAGAAGTAACCTGGGGAAAGGTTAAGGAAAGAAAGGTTGTGTGGCTCTCCTTGATTTATCTTCTTAATACGCTCATACCATCGTTTCATTCTTTCAAATTGTTCTTGATGTTTCCGTAATTTGGTCACTTATACCCACCCCCTTTCAAGATGTCAATACAACAACCATATCAATGAAACAAGAGTTCACCCAAACTGACCTATTTTATATATCACACATACGATTCGGCAAGCTCAAAATAGCTTTTGGCAATAGCTGAAATCCCTGACCTTTCCTCTTTGGTGATGTAGGGGTCATCCAGCTTGAAGCTGGCCACTTTGCCCCGTACGTAGGCGCGGTAGCACCGGTAGAAGTTAAGCAACTTTCTTAGTTCCCTGTCCTGGCTTAAAGCTACATAGGCACTAACAAAACCGCGCCCTAGGTCAGCCCGCCCATGGTGGTCTAAGTCCATAACCAGAAAGGCAACCTCTGAGGTGACATCGCCATATCTAAAGCGGTCATTGAATTCAATACAATCGTAGATACAGATGCCGTTTTTAAAGCAGACATGAGCCGTGTGGAGGTCGCCATGGCAGTCCCTTATCCGGCCTTCTTTTATCCGCTTCTGCAACAAGGAGGTGTTCTCCCTGATGAAGTTCCGGGTATAGTCTTTGATTTGCTGGTACTGGCGGCTGGAGATGGTCTTGCCGAAGTATTTTTCGGTCTGGCTGAAGTTTTCCTCGGTGTTTTGGCTGATGGTATCAGGCTGGCCAAAGGCGCTTATTCTTTTACTTGTCTCTGCCTGCCGGTGAAATACCGCCAGCTTTTCCGCCAGGCAGGCTATCATCTCGGCCGATACCCGGTTGCCTGCTAGCAGTACATCCATCATAAGCTCCCGGGGCAGGCGGCGCATTTTTACGGC
>JAUWZL010000013.1 GCA_030615305.1 Dehalococcoidia bacterium | reverse complement strand
GTACAACCGACCCGGCCGATAGCCTGAGCCAGTATAATGCCCGGCGCCACCAGATCGGCGGCATAGCCATAGTTAAAGGGGCGGAACTTGCTGTAAATCCAGGTACCTAGGACAGCGCCCAGAATAGCGCCGTAGATGGTCAGTCCCTCACCGCCGATTATCTGGCCCAGGTTCTGGCTGTAAAATTCCCATCTATCAATGACATGCAGTAGTCTGGAGAATATTATCCCTGAGGGTATGCCTACTATGGCTAAGATTATTACGGTATCATAAGAGAGTTTAGCCCCCCTTTTGACCTGCCAAAGAGTCCACAATACAAGAACAAGGATACCCAAAGCAATCATTATGCCATACCATCTAATCTCTATTGAGCCAATGGTAAAGGCTACCGGGTCTATATTTATCTCAATCATCTCTTCTCCAATCTATTTAGAGTTAATAATCCGCTCTTTATCCCTGGTACCGGCTAAAAAGCCTTCAAGAATCATCTGGGCGGCATGTTTATCCAGAGGCTCATTGTTATTGCCGCACTTGGGTGACTGGATACAACTGGGGCAGCCTTCCTGACAGGGGCACTCAATTATCGCCTCCAGCGTAGTCTGCCATAACTGCTGAACAAGGTCAAACCCCTTCTCGGCAATGCCGACACCACCGGGATAGGCATCGTAAATAAATATCTGCGCCTTACCGGTATCGGGGTGGAAGGAGGTGGAGACACCACCAATATCATTACGGTCACACATGGCAAACAGGGGCAGAATGGCAATAGCTGCGTGTTCAGCAGCATGTAAACCGCCGATAAGGTCTAACTGAGCCCTTATCAGGGCATCAATAACCCCAGGCGGCAGGTCAAACCACAGGGCAACGGTGGGGAAGTGCTGTGATGGCAGGTCTAAGGGCTCCTCACCAATTACCTCCTCAGTGAACTGCGCCTTCTTTTTAAAGCCGACCACGGTGGTGGTAACCTCAACCTGGCCCAAGCATACCTTTACCCGACCATAGCCTTTTTCTTGGCACGTTTTCAAAATATGCAAATCGGTGATGTCCTTGGCTATAGTATAGTAAGAGACCGAAGTCGGCTCAGCATAGACAGTACGCCCTGCCAGGTCAAGCTCAGTGACCAGATAGGCTTCACCCTGATGCAGGTAGATAGCCCCGGGGTGCACCTGGAAAAGGGCAACGCTGGTGTCTATGGTCTCTAACAGGGAGCTAGTTGAGCTATCAATGAGAGCCAGGTTCTCCCCCGAGGTAGCGCGGATATTTACGTCCTGAGCTGGGTAGGCGATAGACGGTGAGAGGTGCCAACGGTTATCTTTATGTCTCAGCGCACCCTGCTTCTCAAGCTCCATTCTTTCCTGATTCAAGCTGGGGCCAAAGAATGTGTCATCAGCGCTTAAAAGCGGCCACTCCCAGGCAGCACACAGGAGATGGGCTCTTAGAATATAGGGATTTTCAGGGTTGACCAGAGCATTCTCAAAGCTTTTGTGAAAAAAGGAATCGGGGTGCCGCATAAAATACTGGTCCAGAGGATTATTAGGGGCGACTAGAAAACTGAGCGACCTGTCCTTGCCTCGGCCACTTCGGCCTGCCTGCTGCCAGGTACTGGCAATGCTCCCTGGGTAACCGGTAAGCACCGTTGCCTCCAGGTCACCAATATCAATGCCTAACTCCAAAGCATTGGTGGCCACCACCCCGGTAAGCTGGCCGCTGAACAGCTCCTTCTCTATCTGGCGCCTTTGCTCGGGCAGGTAGCCTGCCCGATAAGCCTTTATTTTCTTGACATGGGATGGGCTTAGTTCGGCCAGCCTCTGTTTTGAATAGTTAGCCACCAGCTCAGCCAGCCGGCGGGTGCGGGTAAAGGCGAGAGCTCGGATATTGCGGCTTACCAGTTCAGTAAACAGGCCGGCAGCCTCGCTATTGGCACTGCGCCGTACGCTCTTGGCCTCATCTATAATTGGTGGATTCCAGAAAACAAAGTCCTTGCCCCCTTTAGGCGAGCCGTCGTTACTAACCACAGTAAAAGGCAGACCAACCAGCTTCTCGGCGTGCTCACCGGGGTTATCTATAGTAGCTGAGCAGCAGATGAACCGGGGGCTTGAGCCGTAGAGCTGGCACAGGCGGCGCAGGCGGCGCAAGACTAAGGCTACATGGGAACCGAAAACACCGCGATAGCTGTGAGCTTCATCTACCACTACGTACTTTAAGTGGCGTAGCAGTCTTGACCATGACCTATGATTGGGCAGTATGCCAACATGGAGCATATCGGGGTTGGTCAGCACTATTCGGGCCCGTTTCCTTATCTGGGAACGCTCCGCCAGCCGGGTATCGCCGTCAAAGGTGGACAACTGCTCATAGTTTAACAGGTTAGGACAGTAAAGTTTTGAAAGAGAGCGTAACTGGTCCTGCGCCAGAGCCTTGGTCGGGAAGAGATACAGGGCACGGCTTGCTGGTTCGGCCACAATTGTCTCAAGCACGGGAATGTTATAGCATAGGCTCTTGCCACTGGCGCTTGAGGTTGACACCATGACATGCTCACCCTGTCTGATATGGTTAACAGCTTCAGCCTGATGAGCATAAAGGGGAAGAAGCCCATGTTTTTTGAGGCAATCTTCAAGATTGGCTGCCAGAGGACTATCTAACTCGGCAAAGCCAGCATCACGGGGCGGGATATGCTCTATATGAGCAATCTGAGCATTATAGTTCGGCTGTGCAATAAGGTGGTCAATAAAGGTTGAGGTGTCCACTACAGCTCCCATCACTAAAAAGGCATTATCTCAATTTCGTAGTCGAGCATCTCAACCTCAAACCGACTATTAGCCACAAAATTGACCACTTTGGATAAGATTTCATTGGTGTATCTGGTATTGTTACTAAGAAAACAAACCCCCAGAACCGCCTTTTGCCACAACTCGTGGTCGTCAACCTCGGCAACGGAAACATTAAACTTATTTCTCAGCTGGGTGGTAATGGATTTGAGTACCCGCCTCTTCCCCTTAAGGGACATATTCTCGGGCAGGCGAAGCTGAATCTTACAGACACCAACATTCATGATATGTATCGCATAAGAAATAAATCAGGCTTGGCTTTTAAAAAATGTTAAAACACTTGATAACCTCGGTGGGCATAGAGAGGTGGGTATCAAGGTGTATGACACACCTCTATTATTACTTTTTTGCTTTTATTAAGTCAAGGCTAATGGGCTATCAGCCTCAGCCAGTTTTTGTTTTACACTTAGAACTACTTGTGTTATAATTTTTTAAATTCAGATAGGAGCCAGAATTTGGAGCAACAAAAAAAGGCAAGTATCATTGACAAGTATAAGATGCACGAAGGAGATACCGGCTCAACCGAGGTTCAGGTAGCTATTCTTACTGAAAGGATAAACCAGTTAACCGGGCACATGGCGGCTAACAGCCATGATTTCCATACCAAGCGCAGCTTACTGAAGCTCATCGGCCAAAGAAGACGGCTGCTGGCTTATTTAAGCAGACAGGATGTTAGACGCTACAAGAAACTGATAAAAAGCCTCGGTTTGCGCAAGTAAGACTTTGATTGGCGACAAAACAAAAGGGGGAAGCCGTTGATAACACCTCATTCTTTTGAGTGCACCATAGGTGGCAGGAACCTCATTATAGAGACGGGCAAGCTCGCCGGACAGGCAACTGCCGCGGTAACTGTTCGCTATGGAGATACGGTGGTTCTGGTGACCGCCTGCCTTAGCCAACAACCGCGGGAAGGGGTAGACTTTCTTCCCCTAACCATTGACTATGAAGAAAGACTATATGCCGCTGGTAAGATTCCGGGTGGCTTCATTAGAAGGGAAGGGCGACCCAGCGAGGAGGCCACCCTGACCAGCCGCCTTACCGACCGCCCGCTGCGACCATTGTTGCCCAAGTGGTGGCGCCGAGACATTCAGCTTATAGTTACCGTCCTTTCCGCTGACAGAGAGAATGACCCGGATGTTCTATCTGTTATCGGGGGCTCGGCGGTCTTATCAATTTCGGAGGTCCCGTTTGATGGTCCGGTGGCTGCCGTCCATGTTGGCTATATAGATAACGAGCTGGTATTAAACCCAACATTAGCCCAGCTTGAAAATAGCTCGCTTGATTTGGTTGTTGTCAGTACCAAAGAAGCAGTAGTAATGTTGGAAGCCGGAGCCCAGGAGGTTCCCGGGGAGATTATCATCCAGGCGATGAAGTTTGGCCATGAGGCGAACCAGCCGATTATAGCCCTCCAGGAGCAGCTTAGGCAGGCTTGTGGCAAGCCTAAAGAAGAAGCCCCGGTTACCGAAGCCGTTTCGGAGCTAACTTCAGCCGTTTCGTCATTATTAGACCGAAAGCTTACCCAGGCGCTATACCAGCCGGCAAAGCAAGGCCGTGAAGAGGCGCTGGGCAAGCTCAGGGCAGAGCTTGTAGCCAGCCTGGGTGAGTCTTTCCCAGAAGCGGATATTCTGGCTGCCTTTGATGCCGCCGTTAAAGCCGAGGTAAGAAATAATGTCCTGACTAAGGGGCAGCGTTTAAGTGGTCGCAGTCTGACTGAAGTCCGCCCCATTAGCTGCGAAATAGGACTGCTGCCTCGAGTCCATGGCTCGGCACTGTTCACTAGAGGGGAAACGCAGGTGCTGACAATAACCACTCTGGGCTCCATCAGGAAGGAGCAACAGCTTGATGGGCTGGGTATAGAGGAGACTAAGCGTTTTATGCACCACTACAACTTCCCCCCCTTCTCTACCGGCGAGGTGAAACGTGTGGGCACACCGAGCCGCCGTGCAATTGGCCACGGCGCTCTGGCAGAGCGTGCCCTGGTGCCGATAATGCCTTTAGATGATGATTTCCCCTATACCATTCGCCTTGTCTCAGAAGTCTTAAGCTCCAATGGCAGCACCTCCATGGCCAGTGTTTGTGCCTCAAACCTGTCTTTGATGGACGCCGGAATACCGATAAAATCAGCGGTGGCTGGCATATCGCTGGGCCTGGTCACCAATGAAGAAGGTGACTATGCCATTCTGACCGATATTGAGGGCATGGAAGATAATTACGGGGACATGGATTTTAAGGTAGCCGGTACTGCCCGGGGTATTACAGCGCTTCAGCTGGACATTAAGCTTAAAGGCATAAGCATGGAAATCCTGGAAAAGGCGCTAGGCCAGGGGCGGGAAGCCATTCAGTTTATTCTAGGTGAAATGGAGAAGACCATCAGCTCGAGCAAGCCAGAGCTCAGCCGTTATGCGCCACGAATGTATAAGCTAGTGATTCCTCAAGACAAGATTGGTAATGTAATCGGGCCTGGTGGCAAAACAATAAGGTCAATCATTGATGAAACCAAAACAACCGTAGACGTTAACAATGAAGGTGTTGTCTTTGTTGGTTCAACCGACGAACAGTCTGCCCAGAAGGCCATAAGAATGATTGAAGACTTAACCAAGGAAGTGGAGGTTGGTGCTATCTATACCGGCAAGGTTACCCGCTTGATGAGCTTCGGCGTCTTTGTCGAAATTCTCCCGGGCAAAGAAGGTATGGTTCACATCAGTGAGCTGGCTGACTACCGGGTGGACAAGGTTGAGGATATAGCCAAGGTGGGTGATGAGCTTACAGTTAAGGTAACTGATGTCGATAGTCAAGGCAGGGTAAATCTGTCACGGCGAGCTGTATTTGAAACGCTTTCCCAGGTACCCGGTGCCAGGGTAAAGGATTCATTACATGCCGGCCGCCCCTATAGAAAACAGCGAGACTCTCGTCCTCTACCGCGTTCTCGCCCCCCAATGAGCAAGCGACGTTACTAGGGTAAAGAGGCTAAAGCTATGGAGCCAATAAGGGCGGTAGTGCAGGGCGCATCAGGTAGAATGGGGCGAGAGGTAATTAATGCTCTATGCCGTGAACCGGGGATAAAGCTGGTAGGTGCTATAGAACTCAACGTCTCTGAAAACTTGCTGACGCTTCCCGATGGCTCGGCTTCGGTTCCCTTCTCTTCTAACCTGGGGCATATCCTGACCACCTGTCTGCCCAATGTGCTAGTTGATTTCAGCACCGCTCAAGCCACCATGTTGGCAGTGCCCATCGCTGCCAAACAAGGGGTTAACCTTGTAATAGGCACCACCGGGTTAAGTGCTGAAGACCTTAGCCAGGTTGACCGTCTGGCTAAGGCTCACCAAATCGGGGCGGTGGTAGCCCCTAACTTTGCTCTTGGGGCGATTCTAATGGTGCATTTAGCTGAGATTGCTGCCAGATACTTTGATTATGCCGAAATCATAGAGCAGCACCACCACCTCAAAGCTGACGCACCTTCCGGAACCGCCCTGACTACAGCCAAGGCTATGGCCGAGGCCAGGGGCAAACCATTCCGCCGGCCTACAAAACAAAGGCCGTCATATAGCCAGGGAAAGCAAATTGAGGGCATCGCTGTCCATAGCGTACGCCTGCCTGGTATCCTGGCACGTCAGGAGGTACTCCTTGGCGGGCCGGGGCAAACGTTAAGCCTGAAGCATGATGCTATCAGTAGAGAATGTTATATGCCGGGTGTTATACTGGCTACCAAAGAGGTAGTCAAACGCAAGGGGTTGATTTACGGTCTGGATGCCCTGCTTGGTTTATAGGAGGCAGTTATGAAAGGATATAGGGTGGCTATTGTCGGTGCCACCGGGCTGGTGGGGCAGGAGTTTATTAAGGTTCTGGTGCAGCGAAGTTTCCCCATAGAATCAATTCAATTTTTGGCTTCAGACCGCTCAGCAGGCAGGAAGTTGTTTTTCTCTCACCAGGAGATTGAGGTTAAAGAGACGGCCCCTGAGTTATTCAAAGATATAGATATTGCCCTTTTCTCGGCTGGCGCTGAGGTCAGCCGCTACTTTTCGCCTATAGCTGCCCAATCAGGAGCTGTCGTCGTTGACAATAGCTCAGCATTCAGGATGGACCCCAGGGTTCCCCTGGTGGTACCAGAAATCAACCCTGAAGACATCAGGCAGCATAGGGGGATAATAGCCAATCCCAATTGTTCTACCATCCAGATGGTAATAGCTCTATACCCGCTGCACAAGGTCAACCCCATTAAACGCATTGTAGTTACTACATTCCAGGCAGTCGCCGGCACCGGGTCAGCGGCGGTAGAGGAACTGACATTACAGGCCAGGCAGATACTTGACGGCCAGGCTACCGTGCCCCATGTCTACCCTCACCAGATAGCCTTTAATGTGCTGCCAGAGATAGATGTTTTTCTGGACAACGCCTATACCAAGGAAGAATGGAAGACGGTGGAAGAAACCAGAAAGATAATGCACGCCGATAACATAGCTATCTCGGCGACCTGTGTCCGTGTGCCGGTGTTTATCGGCCATAGCGAGGCGATCAATATAGAGTTCTCCCAGCCTATGTCCCCTGATGAGGCACGGCGTATCCTTGTCCAGGCCCCTGGGGTTAAATTGCTGGATGACCCTGCTATCAGTCTTTATCCTCAACCGTGGTCAGTGGCGGGTACTGATGAAGTTTTTATCGGGCGCATTCGCCGCGATGCTTCTCATGACAATGGCTTGGTTATGTGGGTTGTGGCTGACAACCTAAGAAAGGGAGCCGCCCTAAATGCCGTCCAGATTGCTGAGGAAATAATCAAGAGGGGCTGGCTCCATCCTGGAGGCTAGAAATGAAAACCCTGGGACGTTTATTGACAGCTATGGTAACCCCGTTCAGTGAGGATGGTGCTGTTAGCTATGAGCAGGCCAAACGGTTGGCTCTGAGTTTACTCAATTCAGGCAGTGATGGATTGGTAGTAGTGGGCACCACTGGGGAATCGCCAACCCTGATCCGTGAGGAGGAGCTGAGGCTGTTTGCTGAGATTAAATCAGTCGTCGGTGAAAAAGGAACGGTAATAGCTGGCACTGGCTCAAACAGCACTGCTGAGGCTCTTGGGGCGACACAACAGGCGGAGCGCACCGGGGTTGATGCCTGCCTTCTGGTAGTCCCCTACTATAATAAACCGACTCAGGAGGGCTTATACCAGCACTTCAAGACCATCGCCCAGGGCACCAGTCTGCCTTGCATCCTCTATAATGTGCCCTCACGCACCGTGGTTAGCCTTTCTGCCGAGACAGTAATCAGGTTAAGCCGTATTGACAATATTATCGGGGTAAAGGAAGCCAGTGGTAATTTGGGCGAAATCGCCAAGATTATTGAAAACACCGGAGAGGATTTTATTGTCTGGAGTGGCAATGACAGTGATACCCTGCCCATACTGACCCTGGGCGGCTATGGTGTCATTAGTGTTGCCTCGAACCTGGTTGGTAACCAGATAAGGGAAATGATTGACAGCTTTTTCAGCGGCAGAATAGATAGAGCGGCTGAGATACACCGCCGCCTTTTACCACTAATTAATGCCCTTTTTGTTATTTCCAACCCGATTCCAGTTAAATACGCCTTAAACCACATTGGCTTCAGGGTTGGCAAACCCCGCCCGCCCCTCTACGAGGCGGATGAAAAAACGGCCACTCTAATCCGGGAAACCCTTAAAGGCTATAAGATTGACCTGCCGATATAAGGCTACTCGCCTATCTAACTTTCCTTAACCCTCAGTAGAAGCGAGCGGCAACGGCATCAAACCAGCCACAGCTCTTGTTGGACAAAAGGGCGAAGTGTGTAGCACCCGTAATCTGAAAGTCTCTAGACATAAGTAGCAACATATTGATATGATACTCAATCAAGGAGGTCAACCATGATCAGCAGGCAAGAGTACATTGAACGCATGGAGCGGCTTCAAAAGAAAGTCCGAGAAAACGAGTTGGACGCTTTTCTAGTCTCTGCGGAGGCGAGTATCTACTACCTGACAGGGGTGACCTATGTCCCGCTGGAGCGGCCTTTTTTCATCCTGGTGCGCTCGGATAAACTGGCCACCCTGCTGGTGCCCACGCTGGAGTACGAGCATCTGAAGGAGGCACCCAATGTAAGGGTGGTGCATCGTTATTGGGAGTATCCATCCCCACCCGGGGAAGGCTGGCCCGAGTGTTTGCTGGACATGCTTGAGGGTATAAAACGCTTGGGGGTTGAACCGACCCTACCCCAAGAAATCGCTGCGCATCTGGAAGGCTTTACGCCTCAAATTCTGCCACTGGTGGAGGAGCTACGTATGGTGAAATCTCCAGCAGAGGTGGAAATGCTCCGCCAAGCAGCTTATTACGCTGACCTAGGCATAAAGAAAATCATCGCGGCCTCCTACTACGGGGTCTCAGAGGTTGAGATCTTCTCCCAGGCGCGCTCGTTACAGATGGATATCATCAAGAACACAGCCTTCGACCCGGTGACCACCACTGTAGCGACCATCGCATGGCCGGCACCGATGAGCGCTATGCCCCACCGCGTGCCCTCGGTGGCCGACCGACTGACCGAAGGGCCGCACGTCGGGTTGAGTTACATGAGGGTTAACGGTTATGGGGCGGAGTGCGAGCGTACCTACTTCCTAACCCCGCCTACTGTTAAGATGAAAGAAATGTTCGCCGCTATGCGGGAAGCTCGACGGCGGGCTTTTGCGCTTTTGAAACCCGGAGCAATCTGTGCAGAAATCGATAATGCGGCTAATGGCTTCTTGCGGGATCAAGGCCTGGGGGAATATTTGTTGCACCGCACCGGGCACGGCTTCGGGCTAGGCTATCACGAAGGTCCGTGGCTGGCAGAGGGTAGTGCTGACGTACTAGCTCCGAACATGCTGGTCAGCGTGGAGCCCGGGATCTATATCCCCGGGGTGGGTGGTTTCCGCCATTCGGACACGGTGCTGGTGACAGAAAACGGTTACGAGTGCTTCACCCGCTTCACAGTGGAACTAGACGATTTAGTGGTCAAGGGTGCCAAAACATTCACCCGGTTGAAGGGCGCGCTTGTACGCAAGGCGGTTGGGATGTAGAGGGGAATTCTTCCACCATGGCCAGTGAAGAAGCAGGTAAATGCTGCTTAACCCGTGGCTGGAGCCGACTGCACTGTCAGCCGATTCGTGAAGTAGCCAGCGCGCACTCGTCTAGATTCTTTCGGCGGTTTGTGCAATACCCGAGAGTAAACCTCAAGTTAATAGTGGTCGCGGTAGATGCTACAGTTTGGTTGAGGAAACCGATTCACTGGGTTCTTCCTTCACGGACACTAATTGTTGAAGGCTGTCACTACAAATAGGACCAAGAAGTATGAAACATATAGAAGGTAAGTTTAAAGGATGTAAGAACCTTAATCTTTACTACCAGTCTTGGCTTCCAGATAGTGTACCCAAGGCTGTGCTGGTAGTTGTTCATGGGTTAGCTGAACATAGCGGACGTTATATTAATCTAGTGAATTATTTCGTTCCAAAAGGTTATGCAGTATATGGCTTTGACCAAAGGGGGCACGGCAAGTCAGACGGCCTGAAAGGTTATGTTGAAAGGTTCTCATACTTTGTCAATGACCTTAACTCTTTTTTAATTATTGTGCGCAGTAGCCACCATGACGCTAAGATTTTCATGGTCGGCCACAGCATAGGTGGTACAATCGCCACTGCTCACGCTATCTCACATCAGGATGAGCTTGATGGCCTAATTCTCTCTGGGGCAACTATAAGAGTGCCCGCTGACGCACCAGCCATGCTAATCTTTGCCGCTCGTTTACTCTCGTGGCTTCTACCCAAAGCGGGTCTTTACATCATCGATGCTGAGGGTATTAGCCGGGATAAGAGTGTAGTGAGTGCCTATGTGTCTGATCCGCTCGTATATCGGGGTAAGATCCGTGCCCGTTTAGGTATTGAGATCATTAAGGCAATGAAGATGGTGCAGCACGAATTGCCCAAAATCCGCCTGCCCATGCTGATTTTGCATGGTGCTGCTGACCGATTATCTGACCCGAAAGGTAGCAAGATATTGTATGAAAGGACAAGTTCTATAGACAAAACTCTAAAGCTATATGACGGCTTTTACCATGAGATTTTCAACGAACCTGAGTGTGAGCGGGTATTCGCTGATATGGAAGCCTGGTTGCTCACCCACGTGTAACCAAGTGAAGCATATCGTGGGTAGTGACAAGGTTTAAACACGGTAACAAATGTCTATTTGGTGTAATAGCAACAAAAAAGCTGGACATCCGTCTTACACGAATATCCAGCTTTGCACGTAATTATTTATAAGCTTTAACTCTTCCCGATCCTGAACATCTTTGTCCCACACACGGGACATACACCCTGAGTTGCCGGCTTGCCATTCTTCATAGTGATGGCCCTGGCATCCTTCATTTCTCTTTTGGTGCGGCACTTCACACAGTATGCTTGCATGTTTCTACCTCCCTTTTTGTTTGAAGCGTATAGCATTGACTACCGTAATGTCAATAGGTCGATAGAACATATAAGCTCAGTGTGCGGGTAACAAGAACTTATTTTGTTACCAACTTAACAATAGGGCAAATTGGAAAGAACAATTAGATTATATGTTTGATGAGTCACGTTTTGGCTGATTGTTATATCTACACCTATAGCAGGTCATCATTTCGTGTGCAATCCCCAGAAGCGCCACGTCAAGAAATAGGACCTGACGGCATGCAAGTCGTCGCCAGCATTGCTAGAACGATCTAAAATGCCCTCCGGAAAAAGGGGGCTCTGAGCGGGGGGATGGCCCGACGCCTCCCGTAATCCTGCGCCGCATTTCAGAGGCATTGACAATCGAATGCGAGGGGACTAAACTCAAGTTCCAAGATGCGAAATGATCTCTCACAAATCATCAACTGACAGCATGGATATCAGGAGTGCAGTACATCAGTGGAATGTGAGATTTGCGCACAAGACAACCCTCCTGAAGCACGATTTTGTGCTAACTGCGGGGCTGCTTTAGTCACCACTGTTAAGCAACCCTTACCAGTGGCACCCGAGCCTCTTCTGGAACCAGCGGTAGCTGTGGAATACATAGGCTTCTGGATCCGCTTTATTGCAGCAATTATAGATGCAATAGTAGTCTGGTTCCTAATCTCTATACTTAATTTTTTTATCTCCCTACTTATGGT
>JAUWZL010000077.1 GCA_030615305.1 Dehalococcoidia bacterium | reverse complement strand
ATCCAGAACATCCGGGTCTTGCTTGATATTGGCTGAGCCACAATGGCTGCAGGCTTTGGCATCTTCAACAGTTACCGTTAGCCCACCGCAGTCCTGACAATACCACACCGGGATTCGGTGCCCCCACCATAGCTGGCGGCTAATGCACCAATCACGAATATTCTCCATCCAGTTGAGGTAGACCTTGGTAAATCGGGGGGGAATAATGGTAATACGCCCATCTAACACGGCATTGATAGCGGCTTGAGCCAGAGGTTGGCTAGTGATAAACCATTGCTTACTGGCTCTCGGCTCAATAACTGTCTGGCAGCGGTCGCAGTGTCCCACCGAGTGGGTATAGGGCTCAATCTTTACCAGAAGCCCGTCTTTGTCTAAGTCGGATAGTATAGCCCGGCGGCAGGCAAAGCGGTCCTGCCCAACGTAGGGGCCAGCATTCTCATTCATGGTAGCATCTGGATTTAGTATATTTACTAAGGGCAGTCCCTGCCGTTGAGCTACCTCAAAGTCTACCGGGTCATGAGCCGGGGTGACTTTAACCGCACCGGTGCCAAAGCCGGGGTCAACCGCCTCATCAGCCACAATAGGTATTACCCGGTTCACCGCCGGAAGGATAGCCTTTTTGCCGAGCACAGCCTTGAACCGGTCATCCTGAGGGTTGACGGCTACGGCGGTATCACCAAGTATTGTCTCAGGTCGGGTGGTGGCTACGGTTATAAAATCTTTGTCGCTCCCAGCCAGAGGATAGCGGACATAGTATAGATACCCCGTTATCTCTTTGTGTTCTACTTCAAGGTCAGAGAGGGCAGTAGCACAGCGGGGGCACCAGTTGATAATCCGTTCCCCTCTGTAGATTAACCCTTTGTTATACAGACGGACAAAAGCAGTGCGCACTGCTCGACTTGGTCCCTCATCCAGAGTAAATCGCTCCCGGCTCCAGTCACAGGAAGCGCCCAGCCTCTGGTGTTGGTTGGCAATAGTGCCACGGCATTCGCTTGCCCACTGACTCATTCTCTCCAGGAATTTATCCCTGCCCAACCGATGTCGGTCTAGCCCTTCTTCAGCCAGTAGTTGTTCCACCACTACCTGAGCGGCAATGCCAGCATGGTCAACACCGGGGAGCCAAAGGGTGGGGTCGCCCTTCATCCGATGCCAGCGGGTCATAATGTCTTCTAGGGTGTCAGTTAGGGCATGCCCGATGTGAAGCTCGCCAGTTACATTTGGCGGCGGCATGATGATGACAAAGGGTTTCTTTTCCGGGTGTATCTTGGGCATAAAGTAGCCCTTCTCCAGCCAGAACTGATACCACTTCTGCTCAACCTTCCCTGGCTCATAGGCTTTGGGCATTTCATATTCTGTTTTTTCTAAAGTTGCCATAAAAGTTCCTGTTACTGAGAATAAACCGCTGCTATTTGATGACAAACGAATTTATGACATTGTTAAAAGTCTCTTCGTACATACGATAAAACTCCTCTTGAGATGAATATTTGAAAACGTAAGCCATTCCATTGGCGAAAAAGACTACCTGTCTCAGTTTCCAGGTAGGTATTCCAGAGAGTATATCGTACCCATCTATATTATTTACCGAGATTGTAGCCTCATTTAAGATTGGCAGACCGGACCTCTCCAATCCTTTCTTGAATTCATTCTTAACTTCTTGTAAATCGGTGGCTGATTTTATTATTAATTCGATTTGTACTGAAACTTGTGCTCCGTCCTTAAGTATTTTCTTTTCGAAGGATACGACTTTTTTAATATTTTTATCTGGAAAGTCGCCTTCTGCAACATATAATTCCCAACCACCTGGATACTCAAAACCATAGCCGAGGTTATCGTCATAAACATACCCTTGGGTTGTTAGCACTCCTGGCGTTACCGGTTCTGTTGGTGGCAACGGCACAGGCGGTGAAGGTTCCTCTGTGGTCGACTGTCTGGTACAGCCACTCATAAAGGCAATAGACACCAGAAGGGACGCAGTAATTAGCAGAATCACCCATATTTTACTTTTAGCCATTGCTATCCTTTGAGCAGCTCAACCACCCTATCCAGTATCCTATCGGCTACTTCTCTTTTAGTTAGCAGGGGTAAACTTTCTACCTTACCATCTCGGCTAATTAAGGTTACTTTGTTGGTATCGGCACCGAAGCCGCTACTTGAGTCGGTAATATCGTTAGCCACTATGAGGTCAAGCTGCTTCTTCTCAAGTTTCTGCCTGGCATTGGCTACTATGTCCTCAGATTCAGCAGCAAAGCCGACCTTGAGGAAGTTGCCCTTTACTTCAGTTAAGATATCCGGGGTTCTGACTAGCTCCAGGGTCAGGCTTGGGGTCTCTTTCTTAATCTTAGCCTTGGCTACACTCTTCGGCTGATAGTCAGCTACAGCGGCAGCCATAATCAGGGCATCGGCTTGAGAGGTAGCCTTAGCCACCGCCTCCTTCATCTGAAGAGCAGTTTCTATGTGGATAACCTCAATGCCTGCTGGTTCGGGTAAGGCAGTGGGGGCAGTGATTAGCTTGACTTCAGCCCCTCTATCCCTGGCTGCCTCAGCTACAGCATAACCCATTTTACCAGAGGAGCGGTTTCCTATATGGCGAACCGGGTCAATGGGTTCTTGGGTGCCACCGGCAGTAACCACGATGCGTTTACCGGCTAGGTCACCGCCTCTGCCCAATACCTGCTTGACAGTACCGATGATTTCCTCAACCTCAGCCAAACGACCAAGCCCCATCTTGCCTGAGGCTAAACGACCGTAGGCAGGGTCAACAATAATAAAGCCCCTGGCTTTAAGTTTAGCTAGGTTATCCTGAGTAATAGTGTTCTGGAACATATTAACATTCATGGCTGGCGCCACAATGACCGGGGCTTTAGTCGCCAGCACGGTGCAACATAACATATCATCGGAGATACCGGCTGCCAGCTTAGCGATAACATTAGCTGTAGCTGGAGCGATGACTAATACATCAGCCGCCTCAGCTAGAGCTACATGCTCAATGCTCCACTCAGCGGCTGGCTCAAACATATCGGTTACTACCGGTCGTCCAGTAAGGCTGCGGAGGGTTAACGGGGCGATAAACCTGGTAGCTGCCTCGGTCATAATTACCTCAACCCTGGCGCCGGCTTGGGTTAATTTACTGGCGATGTCGGCTGCTTTGTAGGCGGCTATACCTCCAGTTATGCCCAATACTATAGTCTTGTCGGCTAGCACTATTGCCTCCTTACAAGGCTAGGCTCTGTTCATCATGTAGATAAGTCTTAATCCAATCAGCGTTAAATCGGGGTTTACTATATCAATTACTGACGTTTCTTTGG
>JAUWZL010000059.1 GCA_030615305.1 Dehalococcoidia bacterium | reverse complement strand
GTTACCACAATAACACCTGGGCCCGTTAACATCTATGGTCATATGCCCTATCTCGCCGGCAGCGCCACTGGTTCCCAGATATAACCTGCCGTTGATAATTATACCGCCACCAATTCCGGTGCTGACCGTAATATAGATAAGATTAGTCGTCCCCCGACCCACCCCCAGTCGGTGTTCACCCATAGCAGCAGCACTGGCATCGTTGACCAGGAAGGTATCAAGCCCAAACCGCTCCCTTACCACATCCCTTAGCGGGACATCATGCCAGCCGGGAAGGTTTGGTGATGAGGTTACTAAGCCCCGCTCGGAGTCTATAGCGCCGGCGGCAGCGATGCTAATGCTGTCCAGCTGAGATAGACCCACCTTACACTTTTTGACCAGATGCTCTATAGCCAAAAATATCCGGCTTATTACCGGCTCTACTCCCTCATCAGCCAGAGTGAGGCGGTAATCCCTGGCGAGCACTCCACCTTCATCGGAAATAATAGCCGAAGCTATCTTGGTACCGCCCAGGTCTATAGCCAGAACCGGCAGCCCGGGCTTTTCGCCTTTCTCCATGTTGAATACCCTAAAGCCACTTTAACGTGGGGGTTACGCTAACTGTTTATATATTGTGCCGCTGCACAGCTCAGCCACCAGAATATTGAGGGCAAGCTCAGCCTCGTATTTGCCCGTCTTAATAGATAGGTCGGCCTCTAATAGCTTATGATATAGCTCTTTCAGCCGCTCAAGAGAATAGCGACCAGCCTGCTCCACTGTCTTACGCCAGGCAAACTCCGAGGTCAAGCCTAATCTGTCCTGAACCTCCACCTCAGATATGCCCTCTTTTATCAGCTCTTTAGTGCGGACAAGCATGCGAACCTGCCGCGATAACATAAAAAGTAGATAGGCTGGAGCCAGCCCCGCCTGTAGTAACTGCTGTAATGCCTGCTGCGCCAGCCCGACCTTGAACTCAAGAATGGCATCAACCAGGGCAAATACATTAGCCTGCTGGGCATAGCCGACCACAGCCCTGACGTCATCTTCCTCAATACGGCACCCCGAAGTAAACAGCACCAGCTTTGAGATTTCACTGGCCATAATCCATAGATTGCTACCCACCAGTCTGGCTAGCAAATCCGAAGCCTGGGGAGATATACTGCCACCTTCCTGCCTGACGCGCCTTTGAAGCCAGCTACGCAGCCTGCTATTTCTCAACAGGGGAAAGGACTTCAACTTTGCCCGGGGTAGCAGTTCTCTAAGCAGGGGGTTTTTACTGGTTACCTCGCTGTCAATTAATACCAGTACTGTGCTATCGGGGAACTCATCAATAAGGGCGGCAAATGGTTTATAGTCGTTTTTCTGACCGGTGGCCGTTTTTTTCTGCCGACCCCGACTGACCTTAGACTCAAACCGCGCCAGCAACCCTTTAACAATAATAAGGCGCCATTGGGCAAGAAAGGGCAGTGCCCCACCAACTATTCTTAGCTGATCTAGGGTGAGCTGCTGACCATCAAGCGTAGTGGTATTAGCCACTAAAAGTGCCTGGTCACCCAGGCCCCCTTTTATCTCCCCAAGTGACTCATTAAGGGAAAAGTCATCCTGACCGGTCAAGATATAGAGCAAGGTAGACCACTCCTTTTTGCTAGCCCTCACATTCTACCACACCCAGGATTTGGCTAATAGTTCCAGTATCTTAGCCGGAATTTTAGCTGATGAGTTTAAAAAGTATTGAAGTATAGCGCTATAAAGGGTAGAATTAGGCCAAATTAGCTGCCCGGTTGACACTGCCTCAAGACAAAAGGAGAGAAAAGATGTCAGAACAGGTTATCAATGAACTTAAGAAGCTAAGCGCTATTGCCACCGACTTGGAACTTTCTGGTGAGTTGAGGACTGATGCAGTCAAATCAATGGGCGACATCGGCACCCACGAGGCACTCCTGGCTTTACTGGATTTAGCCGCCAATGAAAAGCTAAACATTGAGGACAGAGACCTGGCCCTTAAGCAAGCCAGAACTATTCTCAAGCAGGGCCGTTAATAAACTAAAGCCAAGTTTTTCAGCCTGCCTCCTTCTAAGTGGGGCCCAAGATGCAGTGGTGAAGGGTGGTGAGTTAAGCGATGAGTGTTGGTATTGGCATTACGGGGCTGGCCAAAAGCGGCCGGACGACCATTTTCAACACCCTAACCAAGAGCCAGGCTGATACCGGAGGCTATACCCCAGAAGCACCCCATATTGGCATAGCCAAGGTCCAAGACCCACGCCTCAAAAAGCTAGCCGATATGCTTAAGCCCCAGAGAGTGGTGCCGGCTGAGGTAAAATACCTTGATATCGGCGCCTCAATCAAGAGCCTAGCTAAGGACACAGCCATAAGCGGCGAGTGCCTAACTCAACTCAGCAGTGCCGACGCCCTGATTAATGTTGTCCGCGCCTTTACCGATGAAAGCATACCCCATATTGAGGGCAGCGTGGATGTGGAGCGGGATATTTCCGAAATGGACCTGGAGCTGGCTTTCTCCGACCTAGCTGTTATCGAGCGGCGGCTTCAGAGAATAGAGACATCCCTCAAGAGCGCCAAGCCGGATGAGTGCCAGCACCTTCACCGCGAGCAGGAGCTACTGGGCAGAATCAAGGCTGAACTGGAGAAAGATACTCCCATCCAGGAACTAAGCCTGACTGCTGATGAGGCCAGGACTATCGCTGGTTACCAGTTCTTAAGCGCCAAGCCACTGTTAACAGTGGTCAACATTGGTGAAGACCAGATACCCCAGGCAAAATCCTTAGAGGAAAGGCTGAACCAGCGCTTTTCACGACCCAAGCACGGGGTTATTACCCTCTGCGGCAAGCTGGAAATGGAGCTGGTACAGCTGGATGAGGACACTGCCGAAGAGTGCCGTGCCGAGTTCGGTCTAACTGAACCCGGGCTTGACCGAACCATAAAACTCTCCTACGAGCTCTTGGGGCTAATCACCTTCTTCAGCACAGCCTCGGGGGAGGTTAGGGCCTGGTCTATTGCCGGTGGCACCAGCGCCCTAAAAGCGGCCGGTAAAATCCACTCCGATATGGAAAGGGGCTTTATCCGCGCCGAGGTAATAAGCTATAACGACCTCTTAAAGTGCGGCAATTTGGCTGAGGGCAGAAAGCACGGCCTTTTGAGGCTTGAGGGTAAAAGTTACATAGTTCAGGATGGGGATGTGATTACCTTTTTGTTTAATGTGTGAGGTAATTAACCAATTGACCCTGCTATTAGTAAAAGTTTTACTATGGGGAACTCTATGTACCAATGTTAAAAAGGGATGGTAGGGTTTACCTTCACACCAAACCTAGTATTGATATAGCTCTTTCAATCGGTTCCGGGAGGTTCTGAAATCTGTATCTGCCTGGTATAAACGAATTCATCCCCGTTTTGGAGTGTTGCGTTTATCGTCAGAGGATCCGAGACATTACTACTAATCCCCCCTTGGATTAGCAGGCGCTTGCTGCTAATGCTATCGCCAGGCATCAAAGGATTCGAAGGAGTAACATCAAAAATAAATTCGAAGGATTTGTATAATTCGAGGGTGGCAGTTAAAGAAATGACGGGTTCATCGGACACATTCTTAAGGGTTATTTCAACTATTGGTCCTGCAGGATTAATAAGTTGACCAATCGGGGGGCGAGGGCTAAGAGCAGATATGACTTCAACAGGTTGTTGATTATCTGGCACTGAGGCTGGGCAACAACTGGGTGTTGTTATAGTCAATAAAATAAGCAGGATCGGTATAAGAGCCATCTTTTTCATTTTCCACCTCCCCAATGTAACATGGTCTTCCACATCAGATAGTCAATACTATTCCCAGTGGTTTCAGTTGTCAATCTATAAGGTATAACGAAGTTGGCAAGTAAAGGTTACGATTGGGAAATAAAATTTTCATTGTAGATACTCAAATACATAGGCAGTCCTAGATTCAGCACACCCACCTAACCCCCCAAATCACCAACCAATATCTGCGTCGCCAATCTAAAAAATTCCAGCAATCACCAATAAAAAATCTTGAATTTTAGCCTGCTAGCACTTGCCTTATCGCCATTGACAGAGTAAGATAATAGGCGTTCTATCTGCAGTATGCGAGGGGGTGATAGTTATTGCCAATTACCAGCCTTAATAAACCGTTAGACTGAGAAACCCCAAAATGACTAACAAAGTCCTAACTAAAATAATAAAATTTTAAGTTAATTAGAAAAATAACTAAACTTACTTTTTTGAGGTTGAGAATAATGTCTGGAGAACTGGTTCACGTTGGATTCGGCAACATCCTAGCCATGAACAGAGTTATTGCCATAGCTTCACCAAACTCGGCACCGACCAAGCGCACCATCCAGGAAGCAAGAAACAAGGGACTCCTTATTGACATGACCAATGGCAGAAGGACTAAGGCGGTTATCTTC
>JAUWZL010000010.1 GCA_030615305.1 Dehalococcoidia bacterium | reverse complement strand
TGCTCTTGGAAAAAGTCTCTATCATGCCTACGGTTGGAATAAGAGTCTCCAATTCGGTCGCTGTTCCATACTATTGCCATACTTGTTACACCTCTGCTTACTCTGTGGTAAGACAAAACTGGGGCGAGGCACTCCCGCCCTTAGCATCGGTTCCAATGCAGTAAAAACAACCATCATCAATGGCGACCTTGTATTTTGCTTTCCCGGGTAGTGCAAACCTGGCTTGGCCGTTGCGCAGCGTGATGTAGGTGTCAGGGATTGGCTCGTCGTTCCAACCAGATGCCGTCTGCCACTGATTAGCCTCGCCTTCGGCGTAGACTCCAACCTTGAGGAGTAGGTACCTATAGCAATGGATGAGCTGATTCGCGTTGGTGAGATGAAGGGTAACCTGGAGGTCAGTGGCATTGTCGGTAGCATCAATATAAAAGAGGTCGCCGGGGGTAGTGACGCCACCTATGGCTCCGCCGAATGCCGTCCAGCTTGGCGCCACTGACGGTTCGGCGACCTCTACTTGGACCGTCTGCCGCGCGCCCTTGTCGTTACTATAGGCATAGGACACGGGCATCAGGATGAGAAGCAGCATCCCGACTGAGAAAGCTAAGGTGAACTTCTTATTCCACTTCCACATTTTCGCTCGCTCAGATTTTTTCCTTTCGCTATATATCTTCTCACTCGGGTCTCTCATCAGCGTCTCAATGGTAAGGAAACATTTCACAAATACCTCTCAGCCAGAACCGTTAGTGTCACAAAAATATCACCGGAGCCGAAGGCGATGCTGATAGTCTGAGTGACCTGAGCACGGTAAAGGTAACCATTTTCTATGATTCAGATGGCGATAATGATTCTGCTGATGTGCCCAGCTCGGGTGACACCCAGACTGCAGCCATTCTTACCTGTAACGTGGGGGCAACGCCGTCATGGCAAATTGACCCCAATACCAATACGACCTGGGGGCTGGTGTCAGCCAGTTGTGTTCAGCCCACCCTGTCGAACACAACAGGCGATTTCTGGTTCCACTTTAAACCAGGAAAGGTTGCCACTGAGGCCACTGATTGGGATGCTTACGCCGTGGCTGATGATGGTGGTGGTACTCCCGGTACGCTCTATGATGCCAGCGGCTACGACATGAACTGGTATGGTGAGATTACAGTGAATACCGCCGGCGTGGACTGGGGCTCGGTGGGGCTGGGTAGCGGCTTCACTGATGACACCACCAACCGGGTTGAGGTATCGGTAACCTATATCTGTAACGGCAACTACAATAAGCAAATAAAGGCGTCCAGCCCGTGGGGTAGCTCGCCCACGGTAACCCTGAACCCTTCCGAGACACCCGGGTCGGGTGAGTTCTCGCTCAAGGCTGATGATAACCTTACCCTTGATAGTGCCGTGCTGGTGTCGACAACTTATGCCACCTTTGGCACCGGTACCCAGACTGATGAAAGCGGTGTTACCGAGGTCAATAACGGCATCTGGCTCAAGACGGGGGCATCAGGGATAACCGGAGGTGTGAGCTACGACGGCACAATTTACTATGGCATTACCCAATAATAAAAATAAGGAAATAACAAGTTGGCTGCAGATACAAAAAAGTGGGGTAGAACTAAATTACTAGGTTTTCGATACCAAAGTAATATTGTTTGGCTAAGGAAGCTAACCTAGAATTCAATATATAGCGACAAATAAGGAGGCGAGGCACTGGTGCCATGAATAATAAATCACCAAAAATAGGAGCCCCCAAGTTATTTCAGCTTTGTGGGAGACTTAAGAGAAAAGAGAGAAAATGAAAGGGTTAGGAAAGCTTTTAGCGATAATGCTAGCCGCAGCCATGCTGGTGACTCTGGTACCGGCACTGGCTCTGGCAGCTGAGGACTCGGTCAGCGGCACATTCAAGTGCAATGCCGCACCAACGGTAACCAGCGTAACCTTGACCGAGGCGGCCATGACTCCACAAACGGAGTATACCGTCACCGTGGCCGTAGGCGACGCTGATAACCTGTCCGACCTCAGCACGGTAGTATTGAAGGTGTGGTACGACAGCGATGGCGGTTCACCGACTGAAGGCGAGTATAATACCGCCTCAGCCGATACCCAGACTTGCGCTATCATTACCTATACCGTGTCGGGAGATAATTTCGCCATAGACCCGTCGGCGAGCACCACCTGGGCTTTGGGAGCTTGCGAGGCCTTTGACGCCGGAGAGAAAGCGGCTACCAGTGGCGACTGCCTCTTTCTATTCACCCCGGGGAGGTAGCTACCATGACCTCGGGGGCGGCTCTTTGGCAGGTCGCTGTCAAAATCACCGATTCCGGAAGCCAGAGTGCCTTCGGCTATGACAGTACTGCGCCAACTATGGCGTGGTATGGCGAGGTGGCGGTCAATCCTACTTCGGTAGACTTCGGCACTATGGTTAAGGGAACCGCCTTCGCCAGCTGCACGCCGCAGACCGTGTACGACACAAGCGGAGTCAACTACATTGCCAACGGCGCCTACGACGAGAAGGTTAAGGCATCTAGCCCTTGGGGCGCAGCCACCCTGTACACGACAGATACCGACCCAAGTAGCATGCCGGCTGATAACTTTTCTCTGAAGGCTGATGACTCAGCGACGCTGGGTAGTGCGGTTATGGTCGATACCACCAGCGCCACCATAGACAACACTGGTGGTCTGACCACTGAGGATGGCGACAATGTGGATAACAATACCCTGTGGATTCAGCTGGCTTCGAGCTTCACTTCGGGTCAGTATAACGGCAATATCTACTACATCATAGCTTCACAGTAAAGTAAGGAAGGTATAATAAGATGAAGAAACATTTGGCAAGAAAACGGTGGGCGAGGTGTCTCGCCCACCTAATCCCCATAATTGCCTTGCTGAGCTTGCTTCTGGTGTCGCCGGTTCAAGCCGGGGGAATGGCCATCTCGGGCACCTTCTCCGGTCAGCATTTTCAGCTTATTCGCGGGGAGAACCTGAGCACCCCCGATGTCTACGTGGTGGTGTTCAATAACACCGATAGCGATATGCAGGTGAAGCTGATCGCGGAGACGCCATCCGGGGTGGAACTCATTCTGTCCACAACCGATTTCGTGCTCTTATCTGGCTCACAGGAGAGGATAGAAGTTGGCGTGGCGGTGAGTGATGAAGCCGCGCCCGGACAATATACTCTGACCCTGACCGCTGAGGCTTGTGCTACCGGGGAAGGCATCAAATTGGGTGCCGCCGCCCAGCAGCAAGCTAAGCTCACCATCTTCGGTGAGGCGGGAAGCGTGGCACTACTGTAAAGAACTAAATCAATCCCAGATACCAATTAAGAATGTCGCTTCCCCACAGCAGGGTAGCCATGGTTGCCAGCGATAGAAAAGGACCAAACGGGATAGGCTCTTTCCGTTTCTTTATTCTAAGCAAGAGAAGAATCCCAGCCACCAGCCCACCGAGAACTACCCCCATAAGCAAGGCGGCAAATACCAAAGGGAAGCCAGTAACCAGACCGACTAGTGCCGCCATTTTAACATCTCCCCACCCCAGTCCTCCCCGGTAGATACGAGCTGGTATTAAAAGAAAGACGAAACCTATTGCCCCACCGATAATGCCATTGGCACTTTCGGGCCAGGGTAGCGAGACGTCAATAGTTCCTGGCGAGGGTAGGAAGACACTAATAATCAGGGCTACTACTGCCGCAGGATAGACTATTTTGTTCAGGATAAGTTTATGCTCCACGTCGATGACCCCAAGAACAATAAATAGACAACAATAAAAAGTGGTAACGGCAAACTCAGCACTCAAACCATAGTGCCAATAGGTAAGGGCAAACAGGAGTCCGCTACCAACCTCTACCCAAAATAGACGGCGGGGAATAGGTTGATGGCAGTAGCGGCAATGACGACGTAGCCATAAGTAGCTAAACACTGGTATGAGGTCTTTTGGCGACAGGCGATGTTGGCAGGCCTCACAGTGTGATGGGGGATAGACCAGTGACTTTCCCGCCGGCAAACGGTCAATGCAGACATTGAGGAAACTGCCAAAAACAGTACCCAGTAAGGCAAAGGCAATAACTAACATGACTTCCATTTCACTACATTTTGATTGCTTTTCTACCCCCAGTCAATAGGGGAACCATGGTTTTTGGTGCCGCGTTGACCCAAGATACCTACATTTTTATATCCGTCCAACCCATGTAGGACTTTCTTCCTATATCAGAGGGTGACTAATATCTCATTGACGCTCGGCTAGAATATGGTAAGCTTTAAGATAGAATATTTATTAATTATTATTAATTAAAAATGTCAAAAAAGCAAAAGGAGGTGTGAAGGGTGAAAAGGTTTATGAAGCAGTTCCGTACTGGTGAGAGGGGTTTTACCCTGATTGAGCTGCTGGTGGTGGTGGCTATCATTGGTGTTCTCGCCGCTGTTGCTGTCCCTAATGTCGGCAGATTCATTAGCAGAGGTCAGACCGAGTCTTACGCGGCTGAGCTGCACAATGTCCAGACAGCAGCATTAGCAATGTTGGCCGACAGCTCAACTGGTCAATTGACTCCAGTAACGACTGCGACTACGGACATGAGCACGGTGCAGACTACTGATACGACGCCATTAGTGCTGACCGCTTATATGACTGGACTTGATGCTGACGGCAAGGTTAAGACGGGCTGCACTTATGCTTTTGGCATAGATGGGACAGTGACTCAAACCACACCTCAGTAGTGCTTGACTAGCGGGTTGGGAACTTTAGATAAAACCAAACCTGCCAATTTGAAAGGCTTACCGGCGAAGTTATATATCTTGACTTTGCGGTAAGCCTTCTTGTTTGGTGCGGTTACTACCGAAGGCAACGGTACGGGGAGACGTTAGCTTGGTACCAAAGCAGCCGGCTGAGGGGAGGTTACCCTACTCTGACTTCACTGATAAGCTTTTCTATTTCGTCTCGGTCGTTACAGAAGGCAAGCAGATTTTCGTAGCTGATTACCCCTTTGCGGTGGAGGTTGACCAGTGATTGGTCAAGTAGTTCCATGCCAAGCTGGCTGTGAGTGCGAATTACATTATGGAGCTGATAAATCTTGCCCTCCCTGATAAGGTTCCTCACCGCCGGGTTAGCCAGCATAATCTCAACCGTAGCTATCCTTCCCGAGCCATCAGCCCTGGGGACGAGTGTTTGACACAGAACGCCAAGGAGCAGAGAGGCTAACCGCGCCTGAGCTAGAGGGCGCTCATGGGGTGGGAACAAGTCTATTATCCGCTCCATAGCCTGGGCGGCGCTCGGGGCATGACCGGTAGTCAATATCAAGTGCCCGGTTTCAGCTATGGCAAGCACTGCCGCTGCCGTTTCTGTATCTCTCATCTCACCAACCAGAAGTACATCCGGGTCCTGCCTCAGTACATGCCTCAGCGCCTCGGCAAAGGATAGGGTATCAATGCCTAGCTCCCGCTGAGTTATAGCACACTTAAGGGTGGGGTAGACATATTCTATCGGGTCCTCAATAGTAACTACATGGCGACTTTCATTAGTATTCAAATGGTTAATCATAGCTGCCAGCGTGGTGGATTTGCCACTACCGGTAGGTCCGCTAATCACTACCAGCCCTCTGGGTCTGAGAATTAGTTCTTTACATATCTGGGGTAATCCCAGTTCATCTATAGTCGGGATGGTTAATGACAACAAACGGATGGCAAGGCTGATAGCCCCGCGCTGCCGAGCCGCATTGCATCGGAGCCGGCCAACATCAGGCAGGCTGTAGCCGAAATCCAGCTCCAGACGGTGACGAAAATCCTCTCTTTGCTCAGGTGTAGTTATCTGGACAAATGCCTGGTTTATATCGTCAGGCGTTAATAATGGCATGTCTGCCACTGGCTCAAGAGAGCCATTAACGCGCAACATGGGTGGGCTGGAGGCAACGAGGTGTAAATCAGAGGCAGCCTTGGCTTTTGCCAAATCAAGCAGCAAGAAAATATCCATTAATCTAACTCCCTAGCAATCAGGGTCAGGGTAAAACTCACTCCATCTTCGACCTCTTCTATGCTTGAGACGATAACCTGAGAAAACCTGCCGCTGGCTCTTAAGGCGTTAGCATAGGCCAAGACTTCCGTCTTATTTGGTGACATACCACTTATGGTCAGTTCAACACTGGCGTGAGCAATTCTGCTCAAATCTAAAGTGCCGGGCAAGTTAGATGTGGTCACCTCTAAATCACCATTGACTATCTGCTGCTGCCTTCTAAAATTACTACGCACCGCGGTAAGGGCACTATCGATTACCTCTAACTCGGCAACCTTCTTCTCCAGCTCGGTAATCTCTTCCCTTTGCAACTGCTGTTGCGTGTACCTTTGCTCCAGGCGCTGATTAGCGGCATCCAGTTGGGCCTGCAGTGACGCTGTATCGGCAGCTGCGCTGCGTACAAGCATTACTAGGGGAACAAGCGAACCAATAGCCATTATGATGATGATAGCCTTGATAAGAACCTTGACAAAACGGGGGGCTTTAGGTCGGTAGACCTCAGGCAGGGCATTCAGATTCACTACTGAAAGGCTAGCCTCCTTTTCCGGCGATAGCTCTTTGAGAGCCAGGCCAATGTTGACCATATACTGGCTTGGAGCCAAGCCCTCGGGGCACTTCAATGGTGATGCCAGTGGCAAAACCGGGTATCCAAGCTCGTCAGATAAGGATTGACATAGTTCTGGCTCATCAGCCAGCTCCCCGGAGACGAGAATAGGTAGGCCAGGTTTAAGAGGCTTCGCTGGCTGGCTGGAGTTATAGAATTTGATAGTCCGCTCAAGCTCCTCTCTTATAGTTGGTAACTTCTCTTGCAGAGATGGAGTTTTGCTGGGAAGAGGCAGACTGCGGATGAGCTGGGGGACTCCGTCTACCATAACTACAATGTCCAGTTCAGTTGACCGAGCGTCAATGATTATGGCTGTCGCCCTATTTGCCACCCTGGCTAGGGCTAAAGGAGCTAAGTCCATAAGATAAGGCTTAATACCTGCCTGACGCAGTGTTTCAATTAAGGCGTCGGCAGCGTTACAGGGTACAGCAGCTAAGAAGACCTGTATTTCTTCGGCGGAGGTAGAGATAATCTGCCATGAGATATAAAGCTGCTCTAGGGGTACCGATAGCACCCTTTCTGCCTCCCGCCTTACTGCTTCGGCTAGCATTTCTTCAGGCAAATGAGGCAAAATAATCACTCGACATAGACAGTGGAGTCCACTCAAACCGGCGATGACTTTGTTTGTCCTCACTCGCTGGGCTTTGAGAAGCTCCTTAATCTTAGCGGCAAGTTTGGCTTCGTGAAAGACAACGCCATCCCTAACTAGACGCGATTCCAAGGGTAAGTCAGCCCACTTTTCTACCCGATTACCCTTAGCTACCAGCAGCCTGATGCTAGCATCATCAATATATAAAGTAACAACGCTTTTGGCCATGCTAGTCACCCTCATAAGTATGAATACACAGCTTAAAATTAGCCGATGGCTTCTCTGTTTCCCCTTCCTCTTCGGTCACTTCAGGAACATCTATTTCTACCGTTTCAACCGCACCAGTGGGGAAATTCTCGCTGAGCTCAAGGATAAAACTGATTAGTTTGGACACATCGCCCTCAGCCTTGGCTGTGAGCGTCAGTACGGAGCAGGGAAGCCCTTCTAGCTTCTTACTGGTCAGACCTAGTGACCTAATCTCAATTATTTCCACACCACAAGTCTCAGCAACATCAAATAAGGTATGGGTGGCCTCAATGCTCTGAATTGACTGGGAAAGGCTGCCCTTGGCATTTTTAAGTTGTGTCTCAAGCTGAGCCAGCCGGCTTTCCAGTTCCGTCTGCCGAGAAGAAAGCTGCGGAGCCGGTTGTTTCTCTAACCTCAGTTGGGCCAAAGACAGCTCCTCGTTTAGCCGGCTTTGCTCCTCATCTTGCTTAGAGTAAGCCATGTTTAGGCCAGCGAAGGCAATAACAAAGATGCCGACCGCCAAAAATATCCAGACTCTTTTACTTAGCTTCATCGCCTAACCATTCCTATTGTGGACTTACCTGCCAGGAGACGATGTGTGTTACCACCTCTCCCTCTACCTCTTCCGTAAACACATAAGCGGTTACTTTAGCTGTAATTTCACCGTCTCCAGGGCGTGTGGCAGTAGCCGTAATTCTATATGATTCGCCAGTAACTTCACCAACTACCCAAATATCACTCTCAGCGGATACTACCCAGGCATAATCACCCTCTTGCCCTCCTTCACCAGTAACATAGAAGGTCTGGGTTGCTATTGGGTCCCCTTCCGAAACCTCAGGGCGAGGTGAGCCAAACTCCCAGCCAAGCATATGGGCACCAGCCCCATCCAGAGTATCAATTGGCTCATTAGTAGAAAGATTATCAGCAAAGCTAGCCGCTGAGCCTGGTTTATAGCTATAGCCAAGAGGCAGCCTAACCCCTACCTCTTCTAATTTGATAGTTGGCTTTCCTGACTCAGGCTGCCAGGTGACAGTAATCGTATATTTGTACGCTGCAGCCCCTTCATTCCACACCATCTCCCCATCTACGGCGAGATAATCATAGTGTTTACCGCTGACCTCTAGTAGTTCACCATAGTATAGAGCATAACTGCCCCTTTCTTCAGTTTGTATTGCCACTTGCATCTGATTTACATTTTCCGGCAGTTGCTCAGGCGGCGAGATAGAATTTTTTAGACACCACAGAGCATCCTCCATACCGGCATCGGCAGCAAAAACTCCTCTCACCTTTTCCTCTACCACTTGGCCAGCATTAAGGCTGGTGGCGGCATAGCTGAGACACGGGGCGATAAGCAGCCCGCCTAAAACCAGGAGAATTAAAACTATGGGTAGGGCTTGCCCCTTTTCACCTCTTACTATTCGCTGCCAAAGCCTTGCCATTATCTCCCCCATTAACTAAAATTCTGGCCGCCCGCAAGCCCGGTATTCTTTGGTCTCTTTAGCCTCTCCCAGGGAAGCAGTTATTTGCATAGTTAGCACTGGACTCTGGTAGCTAACCTTAGTGGTATTATCAGGGTCATCTGGGTTGTAATAAATATATTCAGCTACCAGGGTCTGTTCATTTGCCCCGGCACTACTCCAGTGGGTTCGCTTAAGTTTTCCAATCCCATTAGACAGGTCTTGGAAGGAATATATAACTGAGTGATAGATCGAATCTTCTCCGTAATCCCACTCAGTCCAGAGGACAGTTAAAAAATCAGCGGTTTCCGGGTCACTGTCAACAATCACCTGTTCCGCCATCAGGGCATCCCGGCTAATCCAGTAGCCAGCGTTCTGCACTTGGCGAACGGCGGTCATATGGTCATTACTGCGCTGGGTAATATCAGTTACCTGAAACGTGGTCATGCTGGCAGCACCAACCATAAGAGCTGCAATAGCCATCACCACCAGAAGCTCGATAAGGGTAAAACCCCCCTGGTCTCGTTTAATCATCGGTCTACCTTGTACCCCTCTAATGTAATTACCGGCTTATCATGATGCTTAATCGTCACCGTTATCTTCTGAATGCCATCGTCAGTGTCATGTAACGGCTCAGCATCAATCATAACCGAATAGCCGGAGTAATCCTCGCCACTGGGAATCGGTGCCGGAGAATATTGAGTAGCATCGTATATATAGTCGAGACTCCTGACATGCTCCATTTGGCTTCGGGCTAAGCTTTCAGCAGTAGCCTGCTCATCAGCGATAATAGTAGCTTTAGCAGCGGTACCCAAACCGCCAGTAAAGGCAACAACGATTAAACCCAGGATAGCCAGAGCCACCACGGTTTCGATGAGGGTTACTCCGGTCTCATTGCCTTTCAACTTTTTAGTAACCCTGAACAGTCGCCCTCTGTTGTTCCTTTGCTTAAGCAACCGTTTTGCCTCCTTTGGCGATAACCTTCCTGAACTAGACCACCTGTCCATAGATAGAATACATAGCCGAAATCAAGGATAAAGCAACAAAAGCAACTACGACGCTTATAATCAGGGTTATGGCTGGCTGAATAAGCCCGATAAGGGAACGCATCTTATCTTCGGCCTCAGTCTCAAAGTTTTGGGCTACGGCCAACAGGGTAACATCAAGATTACCGGTTTCCTCACCGACTCCAACCATCTGCACCATCAATGGCAAGAAAAGCTGACTCTTGGCCATTGGTCGGGATAAACCTTCGCCCTTAATCATATCCTGCCGAACATCAGTAAGAACCTTTTTCACCACTCTATTGTCACTACCGTCAATAACCAAGGACATGACTTCAGGCAAGGGTAAACCAGCCCGAAATAGTAGTGCCATGCTTCGGCAGCAGTGGGCAAGCTCATTAAGGAGACTAACCCGTCCCAACAATGGCAATTTAAGGGCTAGCCTGTCCCATTGAAGCTTTCCCTCTGGGCTCTTAATATAGACAAGGATTAAACTGGCGGCAATGAGTACTGCCCCTAGAATATAAAGCCCGTAGTGGGTAAGCCCGTCAACTACGAAGAGAAGCATCTTAGTCACAAGCGGTAACTCAGCCCCAAGTGAGCGATACAGATCAATAAAAGCCGGTAACACAAAGGTGACTATTACGCCTATCACTATAACCGCCACAATACTGACAATCACTGGATATTTCAGGGCATTCTTTATGCCTTTTGTGGTGGTGATTTCTTTCTCCATATACTAGCCATCTGCCTCAGCACCATCTCAAGACCCCCAGTTTGTTCACCTACGCTCAGTGACCTGCAGTAAATTGGAGGGAAGCTTTCGGGGTGCTTATCTAGGGCGGCTGACAGTCGATCACCACTACGAAGGTCAGAGATTGCCTCACCTAGCACCCTTTTGAGATTGCGGCTGGATGCCTGTGCCTGCAACAGTTCCATGGCGGTAACGATATCAGTGCCGGATTCAAGGAGCAAAGCTAGCTGGCGGAAGAACATGATTACCGCCTCTGGTTTTATTCGGTAGAGGAATGGGAATACCTTCTGCCAGCTAAGCGTAACAGAAGTTGCTGGCTTCAGGCTGAGAACCCGACAGCCGCTGTGAGCCAGAATCTGACTCGCTATTTCCTTGCTTGAGGCAGTTATAGTACCTTTCACTATTTTTCTATCTTCGGTATAACCCAGATAATTGAAATCCATACTTCTACCCTATAGAGAATACATTGCGCAGCACCTCACAGGGGGTGGTGATACCTGCCTTCACCTTGAGCATGCCATCGCGCCACATTACTACCATGCTTTCTTTCTTCGCCTGATCCCGTATTTGTCCGACACTGGCTCCAGTGAGCAGCATCCTCCTTATTTCTTCACTCATAGACAGGATTTCAAAAACTGCGGTGCGTCCTAGGTAACCGGTATTGGCACATGAATTGCAGCCAGTTCCATAAAGGAATTCGGTTCGTTTCTCCCCCAACTCCTTACAGTAGGCAAGCTGCGCTTCAGCCGAGGCATGGGAAGGTCGACGACAGTAAGGACAAACCCGACGCACCATCCGCTGGGCAACGATACCAGTAAGCGCCGAGGATACGAGGAATCGCCCCACCCCTAAATCAAGCAGCCGGAAGAGAGCGCCCACGGTATCATTGGCATGAACTGAAGAAAGTACCAGATGCCCGGTGAGGGCTGCCTGAACGGCTATCTCGGCTGTCTCAGAATCGCGTATTTCCCCCACCAGGATAACGTCAGGGTCGTGCCGCATTATGGCGCGCAGACCAGTGGCAAAGGTCAGGCCAGCACGAGGATTAACCTGAATCTGATTGATATCTTTAAAGCGATACTCCACAGGGTCTTCCACGGTGATGATGTTGCGCTCTTTGCAGTCAAGACGGTTGACCGAGGCATAAAGGGTGGTGGTTTTACCTGAGCCAGTGGGACCGCTAATCAAAATCATACCAAAGGGAGATTTCAGCATATTCTCATATTGCTCAAGATTGCTCGGTAAAAACCCAAGCTCGGCGAGGCTAAGAGTGGAAAATGATTTATCTAGGATACGTAGTACCCCCATTTCACCATGCGTCGTGTAAATGGTGGCTACCCTGACATCTATGTCTCGGTCTCTTACCTTAAATGAAAACTGGCCGTCTTGAGGCCGATGGTCAGCGATGTTCATATTAGCCATAATTTTCAACCTAGAGATGAGAGGGGCGTGGGCACTTAAGGGTAGAGACATCGTGTCATGTAGCACGCCATCAATGCGGTAGCGTACTCGCAGCTCATCTTCCTGTGGCTCTACGTGGATATCAGAGGCTCGATTCTTAACTGCCTCATTAATGAGAAGGTCCAAGGCACGAACCACAGGTGCTCCAGCAACAGCCTCAACAGCAAGCCTCTCCTCAGTGGCTGATGAAGGAGCAACATGGTTGAGCTCCGCCTCAATCTCGCCATAGGCCTTATAATTGCGGTCAATGGCTTCCTGAATCTCGTCAGCGGGGGCTACCGCTGGCTCAATTTTCATTTGGGTTCGATCTGCCAGCTCCTCGAGTATCAGGACATTATCTGCCTCCGCCATGGCCACCTGTAAAGTATGATCAGTCATAGCCAGAGGTATGACGCTATATTTCCTAGCCATTGATTCAGGAATCAGCCGCAATGCCTCAGGCTGAATCTGATAGGTGTTGAGATTGATGCGGGGTATATTCAGCTGCAGTCCGATTACCATAGCCAATTCCTGGGCGGTGATGACCTCTCGCTCCACCAGCAACTGGCCCAGTTCTGTGCCTCCGTCTTCTTGAGCTATCTCCTTTAGCTGTTCATCAGTAACCAGACCAGATTCAATTAGTATCTGGCGGAGACTTTCCTTTGACTTTGTAGGATTGCCCATGTCCTTAACTCACTCCACTTGTCAATATTAACTGCTTTAGCTTAATTCTAAGTGAGGGGCTCCTTGTTAGCAATATTACCTTTGGATTAAGAAGCTGGTACTCTAGTCCTATACGTTTAGAAGCTAGTATTTTAGTCCTATTTAGCGTTTTGTTTGTATCTACCACTTGTACCACTGGGCATTCTTCAAGCTAAGGGGCTTTACCCAGGTTGAGAGGAAATCCAGCCATAGTGTCTGCATTCAACCTAAACCGCCATTCTATCCCCTGTTTGAATCTCTTGGGCACAAACCTGAGAACAAGGTGATAGTGTTTAGCTGGGTAAAGAAGAAAAACTAACGGGCTCCGGCGTGAGCCTAGAGCCCGATTTTAGGCTGGTGGAGACGGGGGAGAGTCGAACTCCCCGTCCAAGAGAAGCTGTCCAGAATATACTACAAGCTTAGTCAGCTCTTTGGTCTTACCTGGCTAGCCTCTGCT
>JAUWZL010000027.1 GCA_030615305.1 Dehalococcoidia bacterium | reverse complement strand
CTGAAAAACTTTATGTCTCCCAACAATTCTCCTGATGTCCTGGTGAACATAAAGACCATCTCAGGGCTGGACTCAATTGCAGAAGAAGGCGGAATGCTGAAAATAGGTGCCCTGGCAAAGCTGGCTGATATAGCCGCATCGGCAACAGTTAAGGCTAATTATGCCGCACTGGCTGAGGCAGCCCGCAAGGTGGCCTCACCAGAACTGCGCAATATGGGCACCATTGGTGGCAACATCTGCCAGCAGGTCAGGTGCTGGTACTACCGGGCAGAGTTCAACGTCTTTGACTGTCTCAGGAAGAATCCAGCGGGAATATGCCAGGCCCTGATTGGCGACAACAGGTACCACTCAATATTCGGTGCTCTGAATGGCTGTATTGCCGTCAACCCGAGTGATACCGCTCCGGCACTGATAGCCCTTGATGCCAAGATAGTAACCAGCAAGAATACTGCTGGTTATAGTGCCGAGAACTTCTTCGCTTTCACCGGGGCCGGCAGTGAGAAGACGACGGTGCTTGATGACGACGAGATAGTAACCGAGATTCAGGTACCGACGCCGGCGGCCGGCACCAAGAGTGCCTTTGTCAAGTTTGCCATCAGGAAGGCGTTTGACTTCCCGATAGTTAACTGCGCCGTTGCCAGAATCGGCGCATCAGGTAGGATATGCCTCAATGGGGTATATAATCTGCCGCGCCGGGCGACTGCTGCTGAGGCTGCTCTTCCCGATGCTGCTGCTGCTGGTGCGGCTGCTGTGGCCGATGCCATTCCTGCGAGTCCGGTAGGACATAATAAGTACATGATTCAAATCGCCGAGGTGATGGTGAAGAGAGCTGTAGAGGCTACTGCTTAGTAAACTCCGACCCTGGATCAAGCTGAGCCACTCAGCAAGAGTTATGTGGAGGTTGGGCAGAAGGTAACCAAGCCTCTAAGGCTGGCTGGTATCTTGGTACCAGCCAGCCTTTTTATATTCCTGACTGCCCGCAGGCAATTTGACCAACTGATAGCTTTCGTGTCATACTGTAACAACCGAAGCTTCAAACCACTTCTATCTTTGTCAACATTACTGTTTTGCCTCAGACTATCTACAACATCTTGAGTTCAATGGTAGAGAAGGTTATCAAAAACAGGTAACGGGGTGTATACGGCATGTCACAAGGCGAATGGTATCAGTGGTACCAAGGATTCTGTGCCCGGTTTGAAAATGAGATTAAACTCCTACTTAGGGTAGAGCCTTTCTGGGGGGCTTGCCATCAATGCCCTGACGGCTATTGTTGCGGGAGACATATTCTCCCTCTAATGATAGATAACGTTAACCCCTTTAAGAGTGAGGAATGGCGGCTTATCCTCAATTATGTGCGACAGAACTTCTCGACAAAACAAAGGCAAATACTGCTGCAAAACATAAACATAGCAGAGAAGAGAAGAGAATGCATCTTTCTCTTTGACAATCGCTGCTCCGTTCATCCGGCTCGACCTTGGAACTGCCGGCTATATCCCTATACCATTTCTTTTCACTCTAGCTCCATTTTTTTCCTGGTTGGTGGTCTTGCTCTACCGTCTTGCCCCACCCTGGCCCCAGCCTTTGGTTTGAAGCGAGGTGAATCCTTCATACAGAATCCGGATGTTTTGTCAAGGCACAGTAGTGGTAAATTGGTCAAGTGCAAACTTAAAAAACGGAAGCCATTATGGTTGATAGACGCTTCTAAGCACTTTCGCGAGTATGAAGCCAACGTGTTCCAGTGCCAAGAGACAAAAACATATGATTGGGCCGGGCTATTGGAATTGGCGAACGAGGTATGGGGTAAGGACGGGCAGATAGTTTTCAGGTATCTCCGGTCTTCATGGGGTTAACGCTGAGGCGGTGGCTGGCATGCATGTTGCCACGGTGCAGAATAGAATGAGATAAAAGTCACATACGATTAGTAATATCGGATGTTAAAATAACTTTGTATTAGTTACGACGTTATACTATATAGAATGAGATAAAAGTCATATACAATTTACCCCTGTTAAGCTATAATTAAACTGAGGGCAGAAAAGCGGAACTTGTCCTAAACTACAACCTGAGTTTATAAAAGAGCGGGTTTGAGGATTGAAGTACTGGTGCTACCAAGAGAGAGTAGGGGGTGAGGATGATGAAATTGATTAAGAGAGTTTTATTTCAGAAAAAATACATTGCTTTCTTTACCGTCGTTCCTTTGCTGGTATTGACCGGACTAGTCCAGACGGAATGCCCTGTTTGCGAGGGAAGTGGCTATGTGAGCGGTTCGCCGGGTATGGAGGACGTGGTCATTATTAAGACAGAGGGTTATCAGAGGTACGTCAACAGAGACATGAATATGTGCGGCATGTACGTCATGTATCTCTATGATGTACAGTTATCAGTGGTGAACAAGGGGGCAGAGGATACCTGGGGATATGTAAAACTGACCCTTATAGATCTGAAGCAGGGCAAGGTGGTAGATAACCAATATGTAATTCTGGAAGTTCCTGCGGCTACGTCGCTGGACGTCTCATTTACTGTCTGGTTCCTAAGCGAAGAGGATATCATGCTGCTACGAGACGAAGTTCGTGGTGAAATTGTGATTGACGAGGTGCCAGATATAACCTGCAATGGAAAAGGAAGGCTACCGCTTAATAGCTGGTTTGTCGCCAACGGTCTAAAGGATACCTTCATTGAGCTGGGGCGAGAATCGGTGCATTATGAACCGCCGCCGGAGTTTGACCCCGGTACTGAACAGTGGATACAGTAGCCGTGGCAGAAGCGGTGAAAATTAACGTATTCTTGCCTTTGGCAATTAGTTGTATCCTATTTCTTGGTTTCTCCTGTGGCCAGTCCCAACCTAGCCCAACAACACTCCCGGCAATGACGACATCGCCGACAACAACGCCGCTGCCCTTAGGATACGCAGAGTGGACCTTCAATGACCTTACCGTTACGCCAAGCGAGGCTGATGTCGGGGAGGAGGTTGTGGTTAGTGTCTGGGTCAATATTTACGGGGCAATTGGCGAACCCCTTGGCAAGGCAATCCTGGCCATTGATGGCGAAGTAGTGGCCACAAAAGATGTTTGGCTAACCGCTGATTTTTCGGAGCTGGTCAGCTTCACTGTGGTTATGGAGGAGGCAGGGACTCATGAGGTCCGCCTGACTGTTATGTTAGAGGATGAAGGACCCTATGAGGTCGGGGTCAATGACCTAACCGCCAAGCTCACGGTCAGACCGGCACCGGAATAACTGCCAAGCCTCTATGGCAAAGGAAGTTCGCATGATTAATCATCTGGGTCAAATACCGAAGATCTTACCGAATTTCCGGGTGGCTAATATAAAAGTGTGAAGCGGAGTGCCGCTCGGTCTCAGCCTTTTGTATGATTACTATTAAATAGAAAGGTTAGCCAGATGAAGCCTAAATCTATGTTGTGGCTACTAGCTGCAATGTTACTAATTGCGCTGCCAATGCTTGTTGCCTGTAACACGGCACCAGCAACTACCTCGCCGCCGACAACAACACCAACCACGACACCGCCGACAACAACACCGCTAACGACACCGGTGTCGTTTGAAGTGGAGATAAACGGTGACACTTTCATCCCGGCGAACATTACCGTCCCGGTTGGAGCTACGGTCACCTGGATTCACCGAGACCGCGAAGCAGACTCTGCTGTCTGGTTCCATAATGTTACCAGTGAAACCGGCCTATTTGATAGCGGTTTACTAGCTTTTGGGGATACCTTCAGCTATACTTTTACGGAACCTGGTACTTTTAACTATTACAACGAGGAATTCCCTTATAGGCACGGAACAGTTATCGTAGGGTAAGTGAATCACTGGGTGGCTTCGAACCGACGACCCTCGGGTAACGAGCGCCAAACTGCACTTAGCACCCGACCAGCCAGCAAACACCACTATATTCAGGCAAGTTCATTGCACATTTCGGGCGTTTGTTAAATCAGTTAAGAAATACAGCGAGCTTATTACTTTAGTAGAGCATTCCGTAAAATATTAAATCCCACCTTAAGAAAGATAATGACCGAAAGTGTTATGAAACCCGTCGTGTATGCCATTGTGCCGTTAAAAGTAAGGATAATAATTGCTAGAACAGCGCCACCAAGTATGAATCCCATGATTGTAGTAGGGTGAGCATGCCTTTTAATTCTCCATCTAGTCCGTACGAACCGCACGGTGCTGTGCACTTCATTGAATAGTCAGGTAATACCCCCGATAACGATAAGAGCAATGAAGCTGGCTGTGCCCGCTCCAACAATTAGAATAGCAATGAAGAAGAGCAGTGTCACCAGTCCCAGCCCTATTGACACTATATTGTTCCAACGTGCGGTTAAATATTTTCCTCTTATAATGTTCCTCCTTCCAACTACTATCTAATATAGATGTTTTAGTAGCTGCAGGCACAGGAGTTTATGCTATTGGGGTGGTTAGTAGCCCAATGTACAGTGCTGCGTATCAAGGGTTCCTATTATTCCTCTTTTCCCCTTTTCGGGCCCCACAATATTCTAAGTGCAATGTGAACAATCACGAAACCAAGAAAAATAAAAGTACCTGTCCAAGATGAATATACGGTCGTTGCCCATCCCAATAAACCTAGAATGAGTCCTGCTGCAAAGACTAGCCAAACAATGGCCCTTTTAGCATTATCTGTCACGTGATTTACCTCCTTCACTTCCTGAACATGATTTGTCGGATGTTAACAAGAATTGGGATCTCTGTCAATAACCCTTAATAGAGATGAATCACTAGGTGTGTAGGCGAGCCACTGCATTGAGAATTTTGAGCCTGTTAAAAGTATTGACAGCCAGTTAGCAGTGGAGATAGGGGGATTCGAACCCCCGACCTCTGCGATGCGAACGCAGCGCTCTCCCAGCTGAGCTATATCCCCACAATTACACTAGGAATTATAACATATATGAGGTCTTTTATTAAGGGTGGTTCAGGGGTGTTTAAGAGGGGCGAAGCCCCTCTTTTTTAATATCTTCCCCCTCTCTTTTGAAGGAGAGGGGGATTAAGGGGGTGAGGTAGATAAGTTAAAGGTACTTCCTTGCCAGCCATCATTAATATTGCTATACTGAGTTATCTCTTTCAAGTAAATTTTGCTATGGATTTTGAGACTGTTATTGGGCTTGAGGTGCACGCCCAGCTGAATACCGGGAGCAAGATGTTTTGTCGCTGCAGTGCTGACTATGCCAGTGCTACCCCCAACACACACGTCTGCCCAGTATGCCTGGGCATGCCCGGTGTTCTGCCCACCATCAATCAAAAAGCGATAGAGTATACCATAATAACTGCCCTGGCTTTAAACTGCACCATCTCCGATTCTAGCAAGTTTGACCGTAAGAATTACCCCTACCCCGACCTGATGAAGGGCTATCAAATTTCGCAGTATAATGCCCCTATAGGTCACCAGGGCTGGCTCACTATGGATGTTGACAGCCAGAAAAAACGGATAGGCATAACCCGCGTTCACCTTGAAGAGGATGTAGCCAAGCTGCTGCACCGCACTTCACCCGATGGCGGCGCCTACAGTCTGGTTGATGTTAATCGCTCCGGGGTGCCGCTGATGGAGATTGTTAGTCAGCCCGACCTGCGCTCCCCAGAAGAGGCCAGGCAGTATCTGATAAAGCTACACTGTATACTGCGCTACCTGGGTGTATCCACAGCCAACATGGAGGAGGGCAGTTTCCGCTGTGACGCCAATATCAGCATTCGCCCCAAGGGCAGTGCCAAGCTACTTGACAAGATTGAGGTAAAGAACATGAACAGCTTCCGGGCTGTCTACCGGGCGCTGGAATATGAGGCCAAGAGGCAGAGGAAGCAGCTATCTGAGGGCAAAAGGCTGTCTCAGGAGACCAGGGGCTGGATTGAGGAGAAGGGCAAAACAGTTACCCAGCGCAGCAAGGAGTATGCCCATGATTACCGCTACTTTCCGGAGCCAGATTTGCCCCCACTGGTACTGGAGCGTAATTGGGTGGAGAAAATAAGAGCCAAGCTACCCGAGCTACCTGAAGCCAGGCGTGACAGATTTATGGCGGAATACGGTCTGCCGCTATATGATGCCAACCTGCTTACCAGCTCTAAGGCAATGGCTGATTACTTTGAGGCCTGTACGAAAACTGAGGAGTATAAGAAGCTACCACAGGATAAGGCAGCTAAAGAGGTAAGTAACTGGCTTCTAGGCGAAGTCAGCCGTATAGTAAATGCTAAAAACATAGATATTATCGACTTTAGAAAAGAGGTCAGTCCTGAGAGATTTACAGAAGTGTTACTCCTTAACTCACAAGCCGCTATAAATATTGCCACCACTAAATCTGTGCTTGATGAGATGTTCAACACAGGCAAAGATGCAGCCGAAATTATTGCCCAGCAAGGGTTAAGCCAGATAAGTGATGCCCGGGAGATTGAAAAAGTAATAAGTCAGGTGATTGAGGCCAATCCCCAGGCGGTGGCCGACTATAAAGCGGGTAAGGCTCAGTCCCTAAAGTTTCTCGTCGGCCAGGTGATGAGGGCCACCAGAGGTCGCGCCGAGCCCAAGCTGGCGAATGAACTGCTAAGTAAAAAGCTAGAGGAAGGATAATATGCAGGTCTATCTAACCATAGCTCAGATGGTGCTATCGGTAGCCCTAGTACTAGTTCTCTTGATTCAGGTCAGGGGCGGTGGCTTGGGTGGTATCTTCGGTCAAGCTGATACCGTCTACCGGACTAAACGGGGCGTGGAGAAGACGCTATTCCGGTTCACCATTATCCTGGTGATTCTATTTATTGCCATATCGCTACTAATGCTCAGTCTGGGCTAAGGGCTTGTTGGCTTGAATTGGTATGAGTGCCGTAATAACACTGACCACTGATTTTGGGCTATCTGATGCCTATGTGGCATCAGTAAAAGGGGTAATACTGGGTATCAATCCCGAAGCCAAGCTGGTTGATATTTGTCATACCATTAAACCCCAGAACATCCCCCAGGCTGCCTTTGTCCTGAGTACGGCGTATCAGTATTTCCCCAGAAAGACAATCCACCTGGTGGTGGTTGACCCCGGGGTTGGTAGTGAGCGCCGGGCTATCATCTTAAGAACGCCACTGGCCTCTTTTGTCGCCCCCGATAACGGAGTCCTTAGTTATGTTATCCAGCAGTCTTTAACTGAGCCAGTGACAAATAAGGGTAAGTTCTCCATAAAGGGAGAACTAAAGCCGGGGGCGGATATAGAAGCCGTGCACATCACCAATCCTAAGTTCTGGAGGTCACCGGTCAGCCCCACCTTCCACGGGCGTGATATATTTGCCCCAATAGCGGCTCTTCTCTCCTTGGGCTTTCCGCCTATAGAGTTTGGGGAGCCGGTAACATCGGTCGAAATGTTGCCCCTACCACAGCCAGTTAAGAGACCCGGTGGCTCATTGGTAGGGCATATCATCCATATTGATAGCTTTGGTAGCCTTATTACTAATATAAGAAGCGATGACTTACCCTATAAGGAGTGGCCGGTCACCATTGAGCTAGGCAGCCAGCTCATTTCCGGACTGAGCCGCACCTACGCTGAAGGTAGCGGACTGCTGGCCTTAATCGGCTCAAGCGGCTATCTGGAGGTCTCCCTCAAGGGGGGTAATGCCAGCTCCCTGCTTGATGCTAAGGTGGGTGATGAAGTAAGATTGAGGCAACTGCCAGGGGATAACCAGTGAGCTGTCTTTCCTTGTCATCCTCACTGAAGGCGGTTTTTGTGAGTAGTAGCTATTATCTGCGTAATGCTGCTGACCTCATTCGGCTACCCGAGGGAATATCTCATAATTAAAAGGAGCTAAAACCAAATGGGTCTAAAAGGATGGCTTTTGGTCACCAGACCTCCGTTTCTCATTCTTCCTGTGGTGCTGGCGTTTTTAGGAACCAGCATCGCTTGGTATTATGATGGTGTCTTTCACCTGGGGCATGCACTGCTGGCTTTCTTTGGCTTTCTTCTGGCCCACATAAGTGTTGATGTGCTTAATGAGTACTTGGACTACAAAAGCGGGGTTGATTTTGATACTAAAAAAACACCCTTTAGCGGCGGCAGTGGCGCCCTACCAGCTGGTCTAATTAAGCCGAGACAGGCACTTTGGTTTGGTTTAGCCTGTTTCCTAGCTACAGTGCCCATAGGTATCTACTTCGTCATCGTTAGCGGTTGGCAGTTATTACCCCTACTTCTAGTTGCTGCCGCCTGTATGCTCCTTTACACACCGTTCATACTCAAAACCGGCTATCCCGAGTGGGCACCAGGGATTGGTTTTGGCCTTCTGCCCATTCTGGGGTTTTATTTTGTTCAGACCGGCAGCTACACTCTACCGGTGTTTATTGCCGCTATACCATCTACCATTCTGGCGCACAACCTGCTCCTCCTAAATGAGTTTCCTGATGTTGAGGCCGACAGGAAAGCTGGCCGGAAGACCTTGCCTATCGTTATCGGGAAGGCAAAGGCAAGCATAGTCTATTCCATTCTTACGGTCTTGGTTTATCTGTGGATAATCGGTGGTGTGGTGGCCGGTGTAATGCCGCCTTACTGCCTAATAGCTTTGCTGACCCTTCCCTTCGCCATAAAAGCTA
>JAUWZL010000099.1 GCA_030615305.1 Dehalococcoidia bacterium | reverse complement strand
CAGGATTCGCGGTGTTGTTTCGGCTGGTATGGTCTGCTCGGAAAAGGAACTGGGCATATCTGATAGCCATGAAGGCATCTTGGTTCTATCACCTGAGGCGCCACTGGGCAGGCCGCTGGCTGACTTTTTGGCTGACACTATTTTTGACTTGGAGGTAACCCCCAATCGTCCTGACTTACTGTCAGTCATTGGCGTAGCCAGGGAGGTGGCTGCTCTTACCGGACAGTCAGTATCTCTTCCTAAGATTAGCTATGAGGAGACGGGCTCACCAATTGAGGAACAGGTATCAGTTGAGGTTGCTGACCCCGATTTGTGTCCCAGGTACTGTGCCAGCTTAATTAGCGGCATAAAAATAGGCGAATCACCCGAGTGGCTTAAGCAGCGGCTGGTGGCCTGTGGCATGCGCCCGATAAACAATATCGTTGATGCCACCAACTACGTTATGCTGGAATATGGACAGCCTCTGCACGGATTTGACTTTGACAGGATAAAGGGCAAGAAGATTATCGTGCGCCGGGCTAATAAAGGTGAAGCTATAGTCACACTGGATGGGGTAGAGCGTACCCTTACTAGGGACACGCTGGTCATCGCTGATAAGGAGCGGGCAATAGCCATTGCCGGCGTTATGGGTGGTGCCAATAGCGAGGTAAGTGAGGAGACTACCTCAGTCCTGCTGGAATCGGCCAGTTTTAACCCGGCCAGCATTCACTATACCAGTCACGGGTTGTGTCTGGTAAGTGAAGCCAGTATGCGCTTTGAGAGGGCTATTCGCCCTGAGCTGACCGTGCCGGCGATTAAACGGGCAACCCAGCTTATTTTGCAGCTGGCTGGTGGTCAGATAGCCAGGGGTCTCGTTGATGTTTACCCGGGGAGACAGGAGCCGAAACCCACCTTGCTACGAGCGGCTGAGGTAAAGCGCCTATTAGGTATTGAATTCAGTCTGGAAAAAATAACGGCCACACTGACTGCCCAGGGTTTTGACCTGAAGATAACCCCGGGAACTTCGGAATTTCTGGTGACTGCTCCCTACTGGCGGAGTGATATACAATTGGAGGCTGACCTGATAGAGGAGGTAGCCCGCGTTGTCGGCTATGACCAGATTCCAACGACAATGCTCAGTAGTTCACTGCCCAGACATGAACCGGAACCCATCCTGGGGCTCAAGAAGAGGCTAAGGCAGAGCCTTATCGGCTACGGTTTCCAGGAAGTGATAACCTATTCCTTGACCAGTGGCCTGATGCTGGAGAAGGTGTTACCCCAGTCTGGTTCCCTTGAGCCGGCACCCCTACGTGTGGCTAACCCGATGACGGCAGACCAGGAATACCTACGCACAAATCTCAGGGGCAACCTTTTAGCTGCCCTGGCGGGCAACATACGGCGTGAAGATGGGGCGATAAGGCTTTTTGAGCTGGGCAAGGTTTATCTACCCCGTGATAAGGATTTACCTGATGAACCTGAGGTGTTGTGTGGCCTTTTGAGTAGCTCCGGGCTGGAAAAGTCGTCGCCCGGCGGAACAGAGCCTATTGATTTCTTTGATGCCAAGGGTGTGGTGGAGGGCTTTCTTGCCCAGCTTGGTGTCCAGGCTAGCTTTGGGGAAGCTAACGACCAAGGTTTGCGCCCGGGCAGGCAGGCAGCTATTATAGTCGGCGGCAGTAAACTGGGGGTTTTTGGTGAGTTGCACCTGAAGGTGGCCGAGGCTTTTGATATTTCACGGGCGGTCTATCTCTTTGAAATAGACCTGGCGGCGCTTCTACCACATACCATCGGTTATAAGGCCTTCCAGCCGGTACCACGCTTCCCGGCGGTGGTCAGGGATGTGGCTCTGGTAGTTGATGCCCAGGTTACTCATCAGCAGGTGCTGGATATTATCAAGGGCTTTCCCTTGGTTAACAAGGTAACTTTATTTGATATCTATACCGGTAAGCAGGTGCCACCGGGCAAGAAATCACTGGCCTACAGAATTAGCTTCCAGTCGGCTAAGCACACACTGACTGATAAAGAGGCTGATAAAGTACAGCAGCAAATTCTGGATAAGCTAGCCAGTAAGCTCGGGGCCAGGTTACGGGGTTAATATTAACTTGCTTTTGTGGGGGAAATTTAGGGGGTAGATAATCTACCTCTAATAAGCTCCTTGAGCCTTTTACTTGCTTCCTCAAGCGGCACCAGCTGAGGCTCCTTCTCCGAGCGCCACTTTAGCTCAACGCTGTTTTTCTCCAGGGTGCGAGGGCTGATGATTACCCTTAGTGGTATTCCCAGCAGGTCGGCGTCATTGAACTTAACCCCCGGAGAATCACTTCGGTCATCAAGAAGCACCTCTAATCCCTGTGCCTCAAGTTCGGCATATAGACTTTCGGCTACCGCCATTACCTTAGTGTTTTCCATATACAGGGGGCAGAGATAGATATGA
>JAUWZL010000018.1 GCA_030615305.1 Dehalococcoidia bacterium | reverse complement strand
GATATCTGTAGAAGAGCACTTTGACGCCGCCCATGCCCTTCGCGGCTATAAGGGCAAGTGTGAGACGCTGCACGGGCACCGCTTTCGGGTGGTGGTCAAGGTTAGGGCTTCCCAGGTTGATGACATTGGGCTGGCCTATGACTTTGCCGAGCTAAAGAGTAAGCTAAGGGCCATCCTTAAGCGGTTTGACCATAGCTGCCTCAATAATGTACCGCCCTTTGATAAGATAAACCCATCTTCAGAGAACATCGCCTCAACAGTCTATGAGGAAATGAAGTCCGAACTAACAGGAACTCCGGTTTCCCTCTCCTGCGTTGAGGTCTGGGAGTCCCCGGAGAGTGGGGTGGAGTATAGGGAGGGGTAGGTAAAGTCATAGACCTCACAAAACGCTACCGCCCAAAGCATTATAGGAGTAACACCAGCGATGGCTGCGGGTGTTAGCAATCATATCTGGACTGTTGGAGAGATTGTGGGGCTGATTAATTAATCAGCCTTGAGGCGCTTCAAGTCAAAAAACAAAGACCGAGTATTTCTCTTTATATCCTTTTTGGTAAGGAGAGCAAATCCATTCTTTTGATAAAAATAAATGACTCCTGGATTGTTATATGCATCAACGGTGATAAACCTACATCCTGTGCGATTGTCCTTGAGAAAGAACTTTTTTACCATATTTAATGCATTTGTACCGATATGCATTCTCTGAACTTCTTTTTTGACACCTATTCTAGTTAATTTTACAGCGGGAAGAGAAGCATATTGTTTACGAGCAGGTAAATCAACCTTTCCTTTGTATTGTGCAAGTCGTACAGCATCGTTACAAAAATCTAATAGGGCAAGAATTAATTTGGGGTACTTAGATAAATATAAGTAGTATGTTTGGGTTAATAGCTCTTTTCTGTGGAGGAACACATCTACATGAAAATACTCATTAAGGTCATCATCATTGCAATCAAATGCTTTACATACATTTAAATCTTCAATTTTCTCTAGTACCCAAGCTCCATCACGAAAGGAGTTTCTACTCGTTTGTACCATGTTTCTTTATAAATGCTTGTGCCCTCTTTAATTTAGGAGTAGGGACTAGGTGGACTGGTTTTTTTGCATTTCTATGGACTTTGCTAATAAATTCGGCAGCTTCCTCCCCTTTTAACACAGGAGTCGCTGCAATTGGCTGTGCCATTACTATTCCCCCCTCCTTACCTAAATTAACAAAGTAGTCTAGCTGGTATTACCAGACCACTTGTCTGCCCGTTTGAATTCATAGAAATAACCGTCTCAGACTTGTTATATATTATACTACCACTTGTCAAGACCTAGTGTCAAATAATATACTGTCTTTTGGGGTATTAAACAGCAATTAAACAGCAATTAAACAGTAGTTTAGCAGTAATTTAACAGTAATTTAACAGTAATTTAACGTTAACCTAACGCACTTCAAATTGATACACTACCCAGGTTTTAACTTGTTTAGTTTACCCCATTATGTTATTATGAGCTTAGGCGAATATGGTCACAGAGAAGGAGAAGGCACTGGAACTGGCCTGCGAGCGGATTGAAAAGCGGTTCGGTAAAGGCGCTATCATGAAGCTCCGAGAGGCGGCTTCAAGACCAGCCGTTGAGGCTATTCCCAGTGGCTCACTGGCACTAGACATAGCTCTAGGTGTGGGTGGCATCCCCAGAGGGCGGATTACAGAAATATTTGGCCCTGAGGGGTCAGGAAAGACCACCCTGGGCCAACATATAATTGCCGAGGCCCAAAAAAAGGGGGGTATCGCCGCCTATATTGATGTAGAGCATGCCCTAGACCCCACCTATGCCGCTCACTGTGGCATCAACCTGGATGACCTTTTAATCTCCCAGCCGGATACCGGCGAGGAGGCGCTGGAGATTACCGAAGCCCTGGTTAGAAGTGGCGCTGTTGATGTAATCGTCATTGATAGCGTGGCTGCCTTAGTCCCCCGGGCTGAGATTGAAGGTGAGATGGGAGATGCCCATGTTGGTCTTCAGGCCCGCTTGATGTCGCAGGCACTGAGGAAGCTGGCGGCGGCTATTGGCCGGTCAGGAACTGCGGTAGTATTTATCAATCAGCTTAGGGAAAAGGTGGGGATTATCTTCGGTAACCCAGAGGTGACACCGGGTGGCCGGGCACTGAAATTCTATAGCTCGGTAAGGACAGACTTAAGACGGATTGAGACTATCAAGCAGGAGAACATAGCTATTGGCACTCGCGTCAGAGCCAAGGTAGTCAAGAACAAGGTAGCACCTCCATTCAGAAGCGCTGAGTTTGACATCATGTTTGACTCTGGAATAAGCCGAGAGGGTAACATCGTTGACTTAGGTGTCGGGCTGGGATTAATCAAGAAAGCTGGTGCCTTTTTCTCATATGGTGACATTCGCCTGGGGCAAGGTAGAGAGAGTGCCAAAAAGTACCTGAGTGAAAATCCTGAGCTGGCTCAGGAGATTGAACAACAGGTTAGGGCCTCAGCTGTCACCACCTATGGAAATAGCAATTGACACATCACTTACTGATGGGTCAATAGATATAAAAAATAGGCGTGAAAGAGCTGAGGTAGCTACCTCAGCTCTGTTTGTTTAGAAGGGGGTTGGTAAGCGGTGGCCGAGATTACTGCCCTGCGCATTAGTCAGGGTCGTGGTAAACGAATAAATATATTCTTGGATGGCAAGCCTGCCTTTCGCCTTGATGCCGAGGTGGTCATAAAAGAGGGCCTAAAGGTCGGGCAAGAACTATCCGCTGGCCAGATTGAAGCCTTGACCAGATGCCAGGATTTCCACCGTTGCCTTGATACCGCTGCCAGGTATCTTGGCTACCGACCCCGCAGTGAGTACGAGATGAGAAAGCGGCTGCATCAGCGCGGCTTTGATGATGATAGTATAGAAGCGGTGCTTTCAAAGCTAAAAGAGCAGGGATTGATAGATGATGCCGCTTTTGCTAAGTTCTGGAAAGACAACCGCCAGTCATTCAGCCCACGTAGCCAGTGGCTAACCAGGCTGGAGCTTAAGCAAAAAGGGGTGCCCAGCGAGGTTATTGACCAGGTGGTGAGCACTATTGATGATACTGATAATGCCTACCGAGCAGCAACGAGTAGGGCTCGCACTTTGCCATTGTCTGACTATCACAGCTTTCGCCACCGCCTGGGTGAATACCTAAGGCGTCGCGGCTTTGGCTATGGGGTAATAATCAGGACTATAGAACGGTTGTGGCAGGAAAAGGGGGAAAAGGCTAGATAGCATTTACCTTGACACTAAAGCGACCAGGTAAGTAGTATTAGCTATCTAGCTGATACCTCCAAAGCAAAGAATAGCAGGTTAAAGGGGGTACAAAATGGAAGTAAATATAGCAGTATTAGCCATTTTCTTTGGTTTTATCATCGGTGTCGTATTTGGTGGCATGGCTATGCTCCTATCAAGGGGGATGATGGCCAACCGTCAAATTCGTATTGCCCAGAAAAAAGCAGCCAAGATAGTGGCCGAAGCCGGACTTCAGTCTAAAGATGTACTGAATGAAGCCAAGGAAGAAGTAGACCGGGTCAAAGCAGTAACCGATACCGAATACCGGGAACGGCGCTCCGAACTGCAGCATCAGGAAAACCGCCTGAGGCAAAAGGAAGCTACCCTGGAGCACAAGTTAGAAGATGCCGAGCAGCGCGAGAAAAACCTGGCCAGCAAGGAAAAGGAGACAGAGTCAATCCGGGCCAACCTAACGGAGGTTAAAGAAAAACAGTTAAAGCAGCTGGAGCTGATTTCTAGCATGTCTAGCGAGGAGGCAAAGCAGGTACTTCTTGACAATATGGAAACTGAAATGAAGACAGAAGCTTCGCGGCGCCTCCACGAATGGGAAGCAAAAATAAAGGCAGAGGCAGAGGAGAAAGCCCAAGGCATCCTGTCCCAGGTGATCCAGCGCAACGCCTCTGAGGTTGTATCTGAAACCACAGTCAGTGTTGTGCCTTTACCCAATGATGAAATGAAGGGACGGCTCATTGGAAGAGAAGGCCGCAATATCAGGGCCTTAGAGCAAGCCACTGGCGTTGACCTGATCATTGACGATACTCCTGAGGCAGTAACCCTGTCCAGCTTTGACCCAGTGCGGCGGGAGATAGCTTATCAAGCTCTAAATAAGCTCATCCTTGATGGGCGTATCCACCCAGCTCGCATTGAAGAAGTGGTAGCCAAGGCAAAGGAGGAAGTGGAAGCTGCTATCTATAGTACTGGAGAGCAGGCAGCTTACCAGGTTGGGGTGCATGGACTGCGCCCTGAGTTAATCAGGCTTTTGGGCCGCCTTAAGTATCGCACCAGCTATGGACAAAATGTCCTGGCGCACAGTATTGAGGTTGCCAGCCTGGCAAGTATGATTGCTTCAGAGTTAGGGGCCGATGTTGCCACAGCTAAGAAAGCCGGCCTGCTTCATGATATTGGTAAGGCAGTAGACCGCGAGGTAGAAGGTCCCCATGCCGCCATCGGCGCCGACTTGGTTAAACAATGGGACAAATCCAAGGATGTGGTTAAGGGTATCGCAGAGCACCACCTTGAGACCAGTGATGTCAGTGACTGGGGTGTTATTATCTCAGCGGCTGATGCTATCTCAAGCGCCCGACCGGGAGCCAGGCGTGAATCCCTAGAGAGCTACCTGAAACGGCTGAGGGCACTGGAAGAAATAGCCGACAGTTTCAAGGGGGTAGAGAAATCCTACGCCATTCAAGCCGGCCGCGAAATCCGTATTCTGGTTAAGCCCGAGGAGATTGACGATTTGGGCGCCATGAGGCTGGCCCGGGACATCGTTAAGAAAATAGAGGAGGGCCTTGATTATCCCGGTCAGATTAAGGTGGCCGTACTCAGGGAGACAAGAGCCATAGACTATGCTAAATAGGAGGTTTAAGCCAGAAGGCAAGACCCCGGTAGCGGCTTGCTTCCTGGCAAGTAGCTGGTGTTAATTTTGGCCATCGGAGATATCGTCGGCAGCCCCGGTAGACGGGCCGTGAAGCAGCTCTTGCCCGGCTTAAAAGAGCAATACGGGGTGAACCTGGTTATCGCCAATGCTGAAAATACTGCCGGCGGGCTGGGTCTAACTCTAGCCACAGCTGATGAACTGATCGGCGCCGGCGCTGATGTTCTAACTTCAGGTAACCACATATGGGCGCAGAAGGAGATTATTCCCTATCTGGACAGTGAGATGCCGGTTCTGCGCCCCTTAAATTATCCCCCGGGCGTGCCCGGCAGGGGCTACATGGTGTTTAATAACCGAGCCGTGGTGGTCAATCTGGTAGGCAGGACCTTTATCGGAGACTTTGACTGCCCGTTTAGAGCTATGGACAAACTACTTGCCCAGCTTGAGCCCAAGCCCCGGGTTATTATCGTTGATTTTCACGCCGAGGCAACATCGGAAAAGATGGCACTGGGGCGCTATCTGGACGGTCGTGTCAGCGCTGTGCTCGGCACCCATACCCACGTGGGCACCATTGATGCCCAGCTGTTTGCCAAGGGCACTGCCTATGTCACCGATATTGGTATGACCGGCCCCATTGATTCAGTTATTGGAGATGACACTGGGGCAGTAATTCGCCGCTTCCTGACCATAATGCCCCACCGTCTATCTGTTGGCAAGGGCAAAGTGGTCTTCAACGCCATTCTGCTCAGGGTGGATGAAGAAACGGGCAAGGCAACAGGCATTGAAAGGATCTGTCGCGAGGTAGAGTAGTGACTTCTAAGATAGACCTGCATATACACACCACGGCATCCGACGGCAAATTCAGCCCGGAGGAAGTTGTTTATAAATCGGCAGCACTCGGGCTAAGCGTCATTGCCATCTGTGACCATGACACTGTGGACGGCGTTGCTGACGCCCTCAAGACGGCTAGTTCCTTTCCGCCTAAGGTCATACCCGGTGTTGAGGTCAGTACCCTTGCTCCAGGCAATGAGGTCCATGTTCTCGGCTATTTTATAGACTACACCGACCCCAAGCTCAGGGCTGCCCTGGCCAATGCGCGTAATTCCAGGCGGGAACGGGCCCAGGCAATGATAGCTAAACTGAAAGGTCTGGGCATCCACATTGACTGGCAGCGGGTCCAGCAGATTGCCGGCAACGCTTCTATAGGGCGACCTCATATTGCCCAGGCTATGCTGGAGAAAGGCTATGTAACCTCGTTTAAGGAGGCATTTACTAAGTATATAGGTTGCGGTGGTCCGGCTTACGCTGAGCGGTGCAAGATAACACCAGCAGAAGCGGTAGCCCTAATAATAAAAGCCGATGGTCTGCCCGTGTTAGCCCACCCGACAACCATTAATGACCCGGAGACGATGATTGCCCAGCTAAAAGCGGCCGGTCTGGTGGGCATGGAGGTCTACTACAACGGCTATACGGATGATGAAAGAAACAGCCTAGCCCGGATGGCTAGTAAATATAATCTTATCGCCACCGGTGGCAGCGATTACCACGGCCTGGATGACAGCACTGAGACCATGCTCGGCGAGGCTAATGTACCACCAGAGTCAGCAGAGCAGCTTATCGCCCTGGCACAACAGCGGGTGCCCAAGCCAGCCGGTTCATGGTATTTTGCGGGGTGGTAATGTCTATTGAGTTTGCATTATTAAGCATAGCCGCCTATCTATTGGGTTCAGTGCCCGCCGCCTATCTGGCGGCTAAATGGTACCGCGGCGTTGATATCCGCAAACTGGGCACAGGCAAGGTAGGCGCGGCCAATGTACTCAGTGCCGCTTCAAAGTGGCTGGCTATTCCGGTAGCCATTTTTGACATCGGCAAAGGAGCCCTAACCGTATGGCTGGCCCAACTGCTGGGACTGGACGCCACTGAGCAGGTAACGGTGGGCGTCATCACGGTTATCGGGCACATCTGGCCCATATTTCTTCGTTTTCAAGGTGGACGTGGCGTTTTTACCAGCCTGGGCGTTATTACCATGCTGTCCCCATGGTTGGGACTAATTATCTTTGTCATGCCCTACCTATTGGCCCCGTTCCGCCAGGTGGCTTTTGGGGTATTTTTGGCATTAGTCTCTTTACCCATCTTCAGCTGGTTCCTCAACCAACCACTAGGCATAGAGGAAAGACTACCCATTACGCTGGGCTTTGTGGCATTATTGCTCATAGGACTATCAAGAAGGCTGGTAACGCCAAGAACGCCGCTTAGTAAGTCAGTGCACCCGGCTGAGCTATTTATCAATCGTCTGCTCTTTGACCGTGATATCAGAGACAGAAAAGCCTGGATAAGCTGGAAATCTCAGGAGAAGCAGCAGCGTTAGGGAAAGGTTGTCTATTAGACAATGAGATGTGCCGCTCACCCTGATGTTGAGACTACACTGAGGTGTAGCAAGTGTGGTAAACCAATATGTCCCAAATGTATGGTGCAGACACCAGTGGGCGCCAGATGCTCCGGGTGTGCTCGTCTGCACAAGCTGCCCACCTTCCGGGTTAATACTAAGTACCTGCTGATAGCCATTGGCAGCGGATTGGGCATGGCTATCGTTTATGGTCTCATCTGGGGAGTGATAGGCTCACTTTTGAATTTCTTTTACCTTAATCTGCTGCTGGCGGCCGGCGCTGGTTACGCCATTTCAGAGGTTATCAGCCTTTCCATCAATCGCAAGCGTGGCCTGAAGCTGGCTGTTATCGCTGGTTTTGCTGTGGTAATAAGCTACCTGGTGAGCATCTTTTCCCCATGGGGGTATTCCTTTACTGCACTCAATATTGTACGGCTGGTTTTAGACTTGGTAGCCCTGGCTCTGGGTATTTTTGTGGCCAGCACCCGCCTTCGTTAAAGGCTTTTTCGATAAGGAAGTGATTATGTCGCCGCTTAGCCTGACATATTGGGGCATCCCGGGCTACGCCATCTTCTGGGCTTTAACTGCTCTGGCCTTTGGCCTCTTCTTCTATCGGATATCTAAGCTTATCCGCTACATGTTCCTGGGGCAGAGGGAGAAGGGTTTTGGTCACCTGGTACGCAGAGGGCTAACAACCGCAGCCACCACCCTAGGTCAATGGTGCCAGCTAAAGGGCATCACCCTTAAGGATAGAGCCGGCATAGGTCACGTTATTTTTGCCTGGGGTTTCTCCGTCTTCGTTGTCTTCTACATCGTATTTATTATCGTCGGCGTTGGCTTTGGCTTCTCGGAAACGCTAGAGGACACCAGTTTCTTCTACTACTACACCTGGGTTATGGATATCATTGCTCCTATTGTTATTCTAGCCGCCTTATGGGCTATTACCCGCCGATATATTATTAGGCCACCGAGGCTACAGGGGGAGCAGACTGCTGAGGCCATGGTTATTCTGGTCACTGTTCTTATCCATCCAGTAACACACCTATTCAAAGTAGCCACCAGTGTTGCCCTAGGTCAGCCGCCGGCTGGTTTAGGCCCTATCCTGCCGCCGGTAAGCTCGGCACTGAGCAATCTTTTCAGTGGCGCTAGTACAAGTTCAGTGCAGACGGCTAATACAGCCTTCTTCTGGGCGCACTGGCTGATTATCCTTTTTGTCCTGGTATTCATCGCCTACTCAAGGTATCTCCACATGGTGGCCTCGCTATTTAACATCTTTTTCCGCTCGCCACTGCCCAAAGGCAGCCTGAGCTCGATTGACCTGGAGACTGCAGAGACCTTCGGTGCCGCCAAGATAACCGACCTCACCTGGAAGCAGGTGCTGGACCTTTATGCCTGCGTCGTCTGTGGCCAGTGTCAGGACGCCTGTCCGGCAACTGCCAGCGGTAAGCCGCTCAACCCCAAGAAGGTCATTCAAGACCTCAAGAAGCACCTACTGGAGGTCGGGCCTGAGCTAATCAAGGCTAAAGGCAAGACACAGACATCAGCTAACAACCTTACCATAATGCTACCCGGTGAGGTGATAACTCATGATGAAATCTGGGCCTGTACCACCTGCCGTGCCTGCGATGAGGTCTGCCCCACCTACGTTGAGCACATTGATAAGATTATTGACCTGAGGCGAAACCTGGTGCTAGAGCAGGCATCCATGCCGGAAACGGCTGAACAAGCCCTGCGAAGCATTGAAGCCCGGGGCCATCCATGGCGGGGAGTGGCAGCATCCAGGACTGATTGGGCTCGGGGGCTTGATATTAAGATTCTGGCCGAGGATAGCGATGTTGACGTTCTTTTCTGGGTAGGCTGCACTGGAGGGCTGGAAGAAAGAAGTATGAAGGTAACCCGTTCCCTGGCCCAGCTACTAAAACTGGCCGGTGTTAATTTCGGTGTCCTGGGTACCGAGGAGAGCTGCTGCGGTGAACCCGCCCGTCGCCTGGGCAACGAATACCTGTTCCAGACCCAGGCGGAGAAGAATATAAAAACACTTAAGGGCTATAATGTGAAGAAGATAGTCACCACCTGTCCCCATGGCTATAACAGCATCAAGAATGAATATCCCAGGTTTGGCGGAGAGTTTGAGGTTATTCATCATACCCAGTTTATTGCCAGCCTGCTCAAGGCAGGCAAGCTTAAAATTACCAGGTCCATTGATGGAGTAATTACCTACCATGACCCCTGCTATCTGGGGAGGTATAATGATATTTACCAGCCACCGAGGTATATTTTGAATAATATAGCCGATGCCAAACTGATGGAGATGGAAGACAACCGAAGAAGAAGTTTCTGCTGCGGCGGTGGTGGCGGTCGTATGTGGCTGGAAGAAAGCATCGGCCGCAGAATCAGCGAGATGCGCATTGAACAGGCAGCTAAGACCAAAGCCCAGATTTTAGCTACTGCCTGCCCATTCTGCCTACAGATGCTTGACGACGCAATAAAGGCCAAGGCTAGCCAAAACTCGCTTAAAGTCATGGATGTTGCTGAACTGGTAGCCGAAGTAGCCAAAGTCAAACAGGAGTTAAAAACATGAGACAGGTGGCTATAGTTGGCGTGGGACAGACAAAGTTCAGTGGTGCTCAGGAGAAGACCGGCGTTGAGCTCTTTTCTGAAGCCGCCCTAGATGCCATTACCGAATCAAACCTGAAGCCAAGGGATATCCAGGCCCTTTTTCTGGGTAACGTGCTGGGGGGCTTCTCCGAGGGGCAGGGTATGGTTCAGGCCTTTATTGCTTCCAGCATTGGTGCCGATAATATACCAGCCAACAAATATGACGGTGCCTGCGCCTCAGCCAGCATGGCACTCCGAGATGCCTTTATGTGGGTTGCCTCCGGTTTCTACGAAACTGTCCTGGCTGGAGGCACGGAGAGAGCGGCCACCATGGGTACACCGCTGGCGACAAGAACCTTTGCCATGTTCAGTGATAGCCGCTATGAATACCCGTGCGGCATCACCTTTCCAGCGGTCTTTGCCCTGCTAGCCCACCTCTACTCTAAGAGGTACGGCATACCCCTGCCCCAGCTTAAAGAACAGATGGCAGCCGTATCAGTCCAGTCCTACCGACACGGCATGTTTAACCCCAAGGCACACCTAAGAAAAGAAGTAACTGTAGAGATGGTGCTGAGTTCATTTATGGTGGCTACGCCACTCCAGCTACATGACTGTTGCCCCTTCTCTGATGGTGCCGCCGCTATCGTCATTACTTCCGAGGAAAAAGCCAGGAAACTGACAGATAAGCCGGTTTATATCGCGGGTGTTGGCCAGGCTTCTTCCGGCCCCCTGTTCAGCCAGCAGGACTACCTGCCCCGGCTAAGGGCCAGAGAGGTCTCCGCCAGGCAGGCATATGATATGGCTGGGCTCACACCTGGCGATATAGATGTCTGCGAACTCCATGATTGCTTTAGCATCGCCAGCTTAATTGCCGCTGAGGGGCTGGGCTTCTTTCCTTACGGCAAGGCAGGCGAGGCCTGGCAGAAGGGACAGGCTGACATTGGCGGCCAGATAGCCATCAACCCTTCCGGGGGGCTAAAGTCCAAGGGCCACCCTATAGGTGCCACCGGTGCCGCTCAGGCATACGAGATAGTTAAGCAGTTCAGGAGTGAAGTGGAGCCAGAGAGGCAGGTGGCAGGGGCTAGAATAGGCATGACTGACACCTTGGGTGGTGATGGCGGCACTGTCTGCAATCTAATTCTAAAGCGGGGCTGGTAGGATTAGCATGGACCACAAACTCACTTTTAACGAATATAGCGAAGCCCTCAAGGAAAATAGACTGCTGGGCTTAAGGTGTCTCAAGTGCCAGACTGTTACCGTGCCACCGAGGATGGTTTGCCGAAGGTGCCAAAGCCCGGAGT
>JAUWZL010000088.1 GCA_030615305.1 Dehalococcoidia bacterium | reverse complement strand
CTTTTTGCTTAGGCAGGGAGCCTGGGGGTATGCCGATGAGGAGGTCTTGGCGGCTACCCCGTGGTCAGCAGTGCTGGCTGAGCACTTTGACCTCAAGGTTAGTAGCGGTAGCACCAGACGGTTACTACTCAAACTGGCGGCGCTGCTTCATGACATTGCCAAACCTCAAACCAGAGCTATTGATATAAGAGGTCGGACCCGTTTTTTGGGTCACGCTAATGAGGGGGCAGCTATAGCGGCTGATATTCTGCAAAGGTTAAGGTTTAGTGCCAAAGAGGTAAAGCTGGTGGAAATTATGGTCAGGCATCACCTTCGTCCAGGACAGATGAGGCATAATGAGCTTCCGTCGCATCGGGCTATCTACCGCTACTTTCGTGATACCGCTGACGCTGGTATTGATATACTATTCTTCAGCCTGGCTGACCATCTAGCCACCAGAGGTCCACAGCTAAATCTGGGTCACTGGCGAGAGCATGCCCAACTGGTAGAGTACACATTGGCTCAGCACTTTGAAAAGGAGCGGTTGGTTGCTCCGCCTAAACTGATCAATGGGCATGATTTAATCAATATCTTTAGTATGAGCCCGGGACCTAAAATTGGAGAATTGCTGGAGGCAGTGCGTGAAGCACAAGCCTCAGGAGAGGTAGCTACTAGAGAGGAGGCTCTATCTTACATCCGTGAGCGGCTGACAACTGAGGAGTGTAAAAAGATATGACTAGAAGAAATATCCTGGCTCTTATGGCAGTATTAGCCCTCTTTGCCTTTGCCGTTTGTACCCTTATCCTCCCTATGTTTGGCCGGGAGCAAATGCGGCTGGGGCTTGACTTGCAGGGTGGTATACACATTGTTTATAAGGCTGATTTGTCCCAGGTCGATCCAGGTGAGGAGGCTAGTGTTATCGATGGAGTGGTGGCAGTTCTCAGTAACCGAATCAACCCCCTAGGCGTGACTGAGCCGGTCATCCAGAAGCAGGGTCAAGACCGCATATTGGTTGAATTGCCCGGTCTCAGTATTACTGACAAAGAGAAGGAAAGACTCTCCCGCGTGGCGCTACTAGAGTTTGGGGAACTGGCGGCTCCTGAAGAAGAGGCGAGATGGGAAAATGAGCTGGGTAGATGGAAACCAGCTACGGCAGTGATTGATGGTGAGGAGAAGGTACTAACCAGTCGGTACTTCAAAGAAAACACCTATGTAGCTCAGGATAGTATGCGCGGAATACTGCTAAAATTTGAATGGGATGAAGAGGGGAGCCAGATATCTGAAGCAGTTACCAGCCGCCTGATAGATAGGCCCCTGGGTATATTTGAGGGCGATGAATCTCTATTTGGAGAGGATGGCCGGCCCATTGCCCCTTTTGTGCGCAGCACTATTAGAGAGAGTGGTCAAATTGAAGGTCTAAGCTATAATGAGGCTGATAGTCTATCTAAACAATTAAACGCCGGCCGCCTGCCTGTGCCCCTTGAAATACTCTATGATCAAACTGTTTCTCCTATTTTGGGGGCTGATTTTATTGATATGAGCCTTAAGGCAGGGATAATCGGCATAATACTGGTTATGCTGTTTATGATTATCTACTACCGTGTGCCTGGAGTCTTAGCATGCTTGGCCCTAATCTTTTATGGCTCATTAGTCCTAGCCATATTCAAGTTGGTACCAGTCACCCTTACCTTAGCCGGTCTAGGTGGTTTTATCCTATCCGTAGGCATGGCGGTGGATGCCAACGTGCTTATCTTTGAGCGGATGAAGGAGGAATTTAGAACTGGACGGACATTGGGGGCTGCCATCGAGGCTGGATTCAATCGTGCCTGGACAGCTATCAGGGATAGCAATGTGACTACTTTTATTGTGTGTGGCATTCTCTACTGGTTAGGCAGTAGTATTGTCGCCAGTGCCCCGGTAATGGGTTTTGCCTTAACCCTGTTTATTGGTGTCGCGGTGTCTATGTTCACCGCTATTTTAGTTACCCGAACCCTGCTGCGTCTATTTGTCGGCAGTCGTCTGGCGCAGCGGACTTCACTATTCAGCGTATACACAGGAAGGAAAAATGTTTGATATTACAGGCAAAAGGTTTTGGTGCTTTCTTATTGCTGGTGGGGTAATCCTTATTGGTATCGTTTCGCTGGCAACCTTCGGTCTCAAGTCTGGGATTGAATTCAGTAGCGGCTCTATGATGACGGTGAGCTTTGAGCAGGAAGTGGACCAGCGCAGTTTGGAACAGGAATTAGCTAATTTAGGCTACACCAATGCCATTATTCAACACACTGGAGCTGGGGATTTCCTCATTCGGACACGCGAATTGACCGGGGAAGACAAGATGGCGCTACAGGACGCCTTAGCCGCTAAGTATGGTCAACTCACTGAGGCCGAGTTCTATTCAGTGTCGCCTATGGTAGCTACAGAGACAGCCAAGAACGCAGCTATTGCTGTAGGTGTAGCTGCCGTGGGCATACTCCTTTATATCACCTGGGCATTTCGCCGGATGCCAAAGCCCTTCCGTTATGGTGCCTGTGCCATAATCGCCTTGATCCACGATGCGCTGGTGGCTCTAGGCGTTTTCTCCATCCTCGGTGGCATATTGAACTGGCAGATTAATCTGATGTTTATTACCGGTATCCTGGCCGTTGTTGGCTATAGTGTCAATAACACCGTCGTCGTTTTTGATAGAATACGCGAGAATTTGAGACTGGGTGTCAGCCCTGATTTTGAGGTCATAGTTAACAACAGCCTGATTGAGTCCCTGGGACGCTCCTTAAACACCAGTCTAACCACACTATTTGTAGTATTGGCTCTGTTATTCTTTGTCGGGGCAACAATTCAGAATTTCGCGGTGGTTCTGCTGGTAGGTATTATTGCTGGAACTTATAGCTCACTCTTTATCGCCCCTCACTTGCTGGTAGTCTGGGAGAAGGGGGAGTGGGGCAGGTTTATTCGGTGGCTTCCTCTACGGGCGGCTAGAGCCTAGCGGGCAGGTGATAGACGATGTTTTCTACTA
>JAUWZL010000054.1 GCA_030615305.1 Dehalococcoidia bacterium | reverse complement strand
AAAGCGGGTCGGTTGGTCTAAGGGGTGTCTAAGAGGGGCGAAGCCCCTCTTTTTAATATTCTTCCCCCTCTCCTTAAAAGGAGAGGGGGCTTGAGGGGGTGAGGTTGATAGACAAAACCCGACTAGAAGCCAAGCATGCTGGTGGCTGTTTCAGCTAGCTTCATCATAAAGGCTGGGGCAATGCCCAAGATTAGAACGCCGAGGCAGGAGATAGCCAGCGCCAGCCTTAAGGCTAAAGAAGAAGGCACTTTCCCCCCATGGATGGGCTCACCCAGCCACATCACCTTTACCACTCTGAGGTAATAGTAGGCTGATATCACGCTGTTTACCACAGCAACAATCACCAACCAGAGTAAGCCGTTACCGATAGCCCCGGTGAAGATGTAAAACTTGGCTATAAAACCGGCGGTCGGGGGCAGACCGATAAGCGAGATAAGACCCAGTGTCAGGGCCAAAGCCAGCATCGGAGACTGCTTACCCATCCCGGCATAGTCTCTAATAAGGTCACTGTTGACTTTATTGGAAATAGCTATGACAGCGGTAAACGCCACCAGGTCAGCCAGGGCAAAGGCAACTACATAGAAAAGAAGGCTGCTCTGACCCAGCATGTCTGTTGCCTGGGACAGCCCAACGACAGCTAAGCCTATCATTATGTAACCGGAATGGGCAATACTGGAGTAAGCCAGCATACGCTTAATATTGGTCTGGGCAATAGCGATAACATTGCCCAGCGTCATGCCGATGGCACTGAGTACAGCGAATATCGTGCCCCAATCCAGGCTCAGCGGCTCGGGCAGCATAAAAGTAGAGTAAAAAACCCGCAGAATAACGGCAAAACCGGCGGCTTTACTGCCTACAGAAAGATAGAGGGTTATTGGTGTCGGTGCCCCCTCATAGACATCAGGTGCCCACATCTGGAAGGGGACAGCGGCAATCTTAAAGCCGAAGCCGGCTACTAGCAGTACTATGCCCAGGATAAGCCCCGGGCTAGCTATGAGGCTTTGCGAAGACATCCCTTGTATTACTTGGGCAATTTCTAAAAGCTGAGTTTTACCGGTAAAACCAAAGGTGAGCGCCATGCCATAGAGCAGCACTGCCGAGGCAATCCCCCCGAGCAAAACGAATTTTAAGGAGGCTTCGGTTGATTTTCTGTCCTTAAGGAAACCAACCAGAACATAAAAGGATATGGCAGTCAGCTCCAGAGCGACAAAGATAGAGATTAAATCCGTAGCCGCCGCCATCAACATCATACCCAGTGTGGCCAGAAGTAGCAGGGCATGGTATTCACCATGGAAGCGAGTAAACCGGGAAACATAATCCACTGAGGCCAGGATAACTAGGGCGGCAATGACCAGAAACAGCAGCTTGAAGAACAGGGCAAAGCTATCCACCGCCAGCGTGTTATAAAATATAGCCTGTGGACTGCCACCCCACATGCTTATCGTGAAGCCGGCGGCTGTAGCCAGACCGGCTATGCTGACCACCGTGAGCAGCACCTTGCGCCGGAAAAAAAGGTCAAGCAGAATTACCAGCACTGCCGTACCGGCTAGGCTCAGCTCCGGTCCAAAAAGCTCAAGGTTCAAGAATCTACTCCTATCCTCCAAACAGGGTGGCTATGGGCGCAATACCGGTTTTAATAACATCGGTGAGTATCATCGGGTAGATACCGATCAAAAAGATAACAGTAATAAAGACGGTGCAGTACACTTTTTCCATTCTATCGGCGTCCTCAACACCGTCAAATTTTTTCAGTACACCGCCAAAGAAAACCCTCTGCAAAAGCCACAGTACATAGGCCGCCGCCAGGACAACACCGGCAAGGCAGATGATGGTGTAAATATGAACTCCGGCAACGGCACTACTGGAGAAAGCACCCAAAAAGACGGTAACCTCAGCGGCAAAACCGCTGGTGGCGGGCACTGCCATAGCGCCCAAGCCACCGATGGCAAAAATTGTTGCTATAGCCGGCATCTGCCGGGCCAGGCCGCCGAGCTTGCGGATTTTACGCTCCCGGGTATTGTGCATCACTATACCGGCGATGGCAAACAGCAAACCGGTTATGATGCCATGGCTAAACATCTGCAGGCTGGCGCCAACCAGGCTTAATTCGCCCAGGGCAAAGATGCCCAGCAAAACAAAGCCCATATGACTGATGCTGCTATAAGCAATCAGCCTCTTCAGGTCAGTCTGTTTTAGTGTTAACGCCGCCCCATAGACAACATTAATTGTCGCCAAGGTAAGTAACAGCGGGGCATAATCCTGGGCGACCTGAGGGAAGATGCTCAGGCAAATACGAATCATGCCGTAGCCACCCATTTTAATAAGTGTTCCGGCTAATACCACGCTGACCGCAGTTGGGGCATCAGTATGGGCATCGGGCAGCCAAGTGTGCAGGGGAAAGACAGGCAGCTTGACGGCAAAGCCAACCAGCAGGAGGAAGAAAATGGCTGCCAGAGGCAGAGCGCTGGCAAGCAGGGCAAGGTCAGTCTGGGCCAGCTCTACCATATTGAGACTGCCAGTGGCAAAGTATAGGCTGAGGATGCCAGCCAGCATCATGGCACTGCCAAACAGGGTATATATAACGTACTTTATGGCTGAGTATCCCTTTCTGCCGCTTCCCCAGATGGAGATAAGGAAATACATGGGGATGACCTCTATTTCCCAGAAGATGAAGAATAGCAGTAGGTCAAGAGAACAGAATACACCGAGGATGCTTGTCTCCAGCAGAAGGAGCCAGGCAAAGTACTGCCGCAATCTGAAGTCCACCTTCCAGGAGATGAGGACTACCAGGAAACCGATCAGGGTGGTTAAAACTACCAGAGGTAGACTCAGGCCATCAACGCCTAAATGGTAGTTGGCGTTCATGGCTGGAATCCAGGATATGCTTTCTTCAAATTGTATTGCCCCGGCCATAGTCGCTGACCTGTCAAAAACAGCAAACAGCACCAGGGAGATAGCCAGCGGGACAAGTGTAAAAATGGCGGCAACATACCTTACTAGCCTTGAGGAAAGCCCGGGCACCAGGGCAATAATAGCTACCCCGGCTAGCGGTAGGAAGATTATGGTCGTTAGATAATTAAAGTCCAACTGCAAGCCTTCCTTAATTATTTAGCCAAAGAAATACAGGGCAAGGATAATGGCAACAATGCCCAGGATAATGAACATGCCGTAGAGCTGAAGTTGGCCGGTCTGTGTTTTCCTGATGATTCTACCGGTAGCCACTGTTGTATCAGCTATTCCATTTACCGCTCCATCAACACCCCGGATATCAAAGAACTTCAGGCCGGCAAAAAGGCCGCCTAAAAGAGCTATTCTGGCGATTAAATTGCCATAAAGCTCATCTAACCAGTATTTCCTGGAAAACAAGATATGCAACGGAGTAAACAGGCTCCTGATTCGCTTAGCTGAAAGCCACTTAGCACTATAGACGGCGTAAGCCAGCAGAATGCCCGCCCCGGCCATAAGCAGTGACAGCCAGGTTAGCGGATGAGCGAAGACACCGAAGAAACCCTGGACAAAGCCGTTTGTTTCGCCGTGACCCAGAAACTGGCTGAAGCCACCGGTGACATTGAACCAGCCGGAGGCGACGGCAAAAACAGCTAGCACCACCATAGGCACCACCATTACCGACGACGATTCATGGGCTTGGGCACTGCCCTTGTACCGGCCACCAAAGGTGAGAAATACCACCCGGAACATATAAAAAGCAGTCATAAAGACGGTTATCAGAGCCAGGTAGAACAGGACGGGCTGGTTTGCAAGAGAACTGGCCAGTATCTCCTCCTTGCTCCAGAAGCCGGCAAGGGGCCAGATGCCTATGATACTGAGCGAAGCGATGAGAAAAGTGGCATATGTCCAGGGCATCAATTTGCGCAGTCCGCCCATGCGACGTATATCAAATGTGCCCGTGGCATGATTGACACTGCCCGCCCCGAGAAACAGCAGCGCCTTGAAGAAGGCATGATTAAAGAGGTGGAAGATACCAATAGCTATACCACCAACCCCCAGCCCCAGCATCATATAGCCCAGCTGGCTAATAGTAGAATAGGCCAGTACTCGTTTTATATCGGTCATTACTAGGGCCATGGTGGCGGCAAAGATGGCGGTAAAGCCCCCGATAAAGGCCACGGTGAGCAGGGCTTCTGGGGAATGCTCAAAGAGGGGGTACATGCGAGCCACCAGAAAGACACCGGCGGCTACCATAGTAGCCGCATGAATCAGGGCGCTGACCGGAGTGGGACCCTCCATGGCATCGGGCAGCCACACATGTAGTGGAAACTGTGCTGACTTACCAACCGCTCCAAGAAAGATACCGATGGCTGCCCAGGTCAGGACGGTGCCCGCCAGAGTCCCGGCTACCGCCAGACCATGAAGCTGGGCGATATCAAGGGTACCTGTCTGGGAGAACAGAAGCAGTATGGCGGCCAGAAAGCCAAAATCACCGATACGGGTGACAATGAAAGCCTTCTTAGCCGCATTGGCGGCTGCTGGACGATGGAACCAGAAGCCGATAAGAAGGTAGGAGCAGAGACCCACCAGCTCCCAAAAAATAAACATCAGCAGCAGGTTGTCAGCCAGAACCAGCCCCAGCATTGAGGCAGTGAATAGCGACATAAAGGCATAGTAGCGGTGATAGCCAGGGTCACCGTGCATATAGCCCAGTGAGTAAACTTGCACCATGAGGCTGACTACAGTGACAACGATAAGCATAACCGCTGTCAATGAGTCCATAATTAGCCCAAACTGGA
>JAUWZL010000043.1 GCA_030615305.1 Dehalococcoidia bacterium | reverse complement strand
TGAGTCTGGTAGGCATTTTTTACCAGAGATTCATAACTATTGCCTTCAGCCTCAAGCAGTTTAGAATAATGGTCAATGAGCAAATCTACTTCTTTCATTAGCCCTTGGTGTATCCCCCAAGAGTAGAGTTTTTGAGAGGTGAGCCTGTCTCTAGCTTCATTCTTAATCTGGGCAAGTTGGCTTTGCCTATCTTCACCCTTGTTTATGTCAAAAGCAGCGTCAAGAGCCAGCTTTTTGACAAACAGAAAATTCTTGGTGAATATTTCAGTGTCCCTCTTCCTTCGGAAAAAATCAAAAATAAATACGAACGGTATCAAGAAGTGCCATACCGTCAGGGGTCCCCTTACTATCACTCCGATGGCAACAGCTCTGGCAAATGACTCCTCGTAGGAGAGAATAATGCCATACTGTGTACGCATAACCCCCCACCCCCGCCGATTTAGAATAATAACACCAGCTATTCTACCGTGTCAATCGGTTCAAAGCGAGATTGGTAGTCTTAACTTGTGTTATAATATGACTGAAATATTACATAGGTTATGACCGACTATGGCGTTACCTCGGATTATGCAACTTGAAGTAACCACTGCCTGTCAGTTGCGGTGCACTTTCTGTCCCCGCACTGTTCTGGCTGACCGCTGGGTCACGGCTCACTTGCCTTGGGAAATGTTCTCTTCGCTGCTACCTTTTGTCCGACGCTCAGAACTGGTGCATCTGCAAGGCTGGGGGGAGCCGCTACTTCATCCCCGTCTCTGGGATATGGCAGCAGCTATTAAAGAAAGACATGGGCGGGTAAGTCTGACTACCAACGCTCTGCTACTGGACGAGGCAGCAAGCCGTGAGGCTTGCCGAATAGGCGTTGACCTAGTAGCAATTTCAGTAGCCGGGGCTCAAGCGGCAACTAATGATTCTTTAAGGGTTGGCTCACACCTTGACCAAATTTGGGCCAATGTCTCTTATCTGTGCCAGCTCAAGCCGCGCCCAAAAGTAAACCTGGTTATGCAGATGATGAAGCCTAACTTGGAGGAACTGCCGGAACTGGTGACCTTAGCGGCTAAATTGGGGGTAGATGGAGTGGTAGCTCCCAATCTCGATTATGCCCCTACCGCTGAAGTAGACGCCCTCAAAGCCTTTAGCTTTTCCCCTGACCTCCGTCAGGTTGAGCTGACTGATGAAGCGCAAACAAAGGGCAAAGAGTTGGGCGTTAAGGTACGTATATACCCCTTGAGACCCAGCAGTGACGTCTTGATGTGCGATGCTGACCCGGTGCACAATGTCTGGATTACGGTGTGGGGGGAAGTGGCGCCTTGTGCCTATCTGGCTCTACCCTGCCGGGGCGATTTCCCCAGGATTTTCTGGGGAAAAGAGGAGTATCTGTCTCGCTTCAGCTTTGGGAAGGTTACCTTAGGGCTGGACAAGGTGCTGAACGGTCAAGCGGCTCGCTCCTTCCGGCAAGCCTTTGCCCGGCGCTTGCAAGTGGATACGTTGGATGCCATAGCTGATAAGGTACCATCACTACTAAGTCCACGGAGTACCTTAGCTGGCTTCCTGAAACCGTTAGCCCAGACGACATCTCTGACAAAGTCTGCTACGCTACTGCCACCTCCTGACCTTTGCCGCAACTGCTACAAGCTCTACGGACTCTGAGGCATTAAATAAAGGAGGGGGGCCTTTTGGACCCCCCTCCTTTTTGTTACCCTCAGTCTGCCTTAGATGGGCGGAGTGAACAGCCACCCGGACCAGAGAATCCAGACGATTCCCAGGGTCCAGAATGCATTCATTGTCTGGGCAAGCCAGTAGGCGATAGCCGGTTTGCCGCCACCAACCGAAACCAATTCCTTAAAGCGGGTTTCCAGCCCAATGCACACGAAAGCCAAGACGAAGAACGGGTCACGGAAAGTCTTGGCAAGTTTGCCGATTGCCTGTGCTTCTTTTGCGCCCATGATCGGCTCGAGCACGAGGAAGACGATTAATGAAGCTACCACAAAGCCGACGATGAACTTGGGGAAGCGGTACCAGATTTCCATAATCGAAGGTTTTGCCGCACCCGCGGCTCGGTCCAGGCTCATAGTAGCCCAGAGAGCCATAAAGAAGGCGGCGAAGCCGATGAGAACATTCTGAGCCATCTTGACAATAAGTGCCACCGTCACTGCTGCCTCGCCTGGGTAAACCGCCCCGGCGGCTGCCACGGCGCCAGTATTGTCAATAACGCCGCCAATCCAGGCGCCAGCCATATTTGCCGGCAGACCCATAGCCAAAGCTATGGGCGGCATAATTATAATCAATACTACGGCACAAACCATAATCCAGGCGATCATATAGGTAACTTCCTTGGGGTTGCCTTTAAGGGCGCCGCCGGCGGCAATGGACGCCGAAACGCCGCAGATGGAGACGCCGGTAGCCATGATGCCAGAGAAGCGCTCTGACATGCCAAACCTTCTGCCCAGCCAGTAGGCAAAGAACCAGACTCCTCCCACCACCAAGAGAGCCTGTCCCATGCCAACGGCACCGGCCTTAATTACATCGGAGAAAAAAATGGCCGCCCCCATGCAGACCAGACCAATTTTGATAAAGTACTCCGTCATAATGCCGGTTTTCAGCCACTTCGGGACACCCAACAGGTTGCTGATGAGCAGTCCAAGAACTATTGCCCAGATAACATAGGGTATTCCCGTTACTCCCCAGAGTGCCGTAGTGTTCAGCTTGCCCAGGAAAAAGGCCAGGAAGGCTAGGGCGAAGATTACGATAAACGCCGGGATGTAAGACCAAGTGAACCTCTTCATGAAAACTAAACCGATGATGGTTAGTATTATTACGAAGAGGAACGCCCCAACCGTAGTCCCCAGGGTGCCAATCACATTGGGGAAAGCCTCGCCTAGGGTTGTCCATGAGCCAATTTTGTACCACTTCGGAAGTATCCCGATAAGGGCTAGCGCCAAAATCAACCAGCCAATCCAGCAAGCCCACCAATCTTCCACCCGCCACAGGGAAGACCAGTTAATACCTTTCTTTGCTTCCACAGCATCCCTCCTTTTATTGGATTAATTAGTAGCAACTACTAGAACGCTGTTTAAATTAGCACACTATACTATCAACGGCACCACCCCCTTTTTCCCCACTACACCGCCACAAATATCCTCCACCCTAAACTTTGGCCTTCAAAGTCTCAATCTGGGTTAGTCCCCGCCCAAATTAAGTAAACGGCTTAAGCAGTGCCCGCACTGAGTATCTTCCCTGGCTTGACAGCCTTAGCTAGACCGCCTGATTATCTAAAGAAACGTTAGTATTTTGGTCGTATTATGTTACTAAAAATAGATCTTGTCAATACCTTTCAACCTTTTTTTAACATCTGCTTTGACAAGGAACTAAAGGCTTTATTAGCCGCTTCAACCGTAGCCTCAATGTCGGCACCGGTATGAGCAGTAGACACAAAAGCAGCTTCAAACTGCGAAGGTGGCAGGTATATGCCCTGAGATAACATCTGGTGAAAGAATCTGGCATAAAGCTCGGTGTCAGCTTGACAAGCCGTTTCATAATCTGTCACCGATTCCCCAGTGAAGAAGATAGTAAGAATTGAGCCTACCCTTGGTACTTGTATGCTTATTAGGGCCTTGTTGGCGGCTTCGGTAATGCCTTGTTCCAGGAGAGATGAATGGGCTTCAAGCTGGCTATAGAGTCCGGATTCCTTCAGAATCTTGAGGGTTTCAATGCCAGCGGTCATGGCTACTGGATTTCCAGAGAGAGTCCCGGCTTGATATACCGAACCGACAGGAGCTACCATTTCCATAATCTCACGGCGGCCACCATAGGCTCCTATGGGTAACCCGCCGCCGATTATTTTCCCAAGACAGGTAAGGTCAGGGGTTATCTGATATAGAGCCTGGGCACCACCATAAGCAACCCGAAAACCAGTAATTACCTCGTCAAAGATGAGAAGTGCGCCCGATTCCTGAGTCAAGTAACGTAGGTGCTCCAAAAAGCCAGGTTGTGGGGGCACCACGCCCATATTAGCCGCTATCGGTTCCACGATTATGGCTGCTATCTCTCCGCCAAACTTAGCCAAGAGCTGTTCTACCATTTGCCAATTATTGTAAGCCGCAACCAGAGTTTGAGAAGTGAAAGAGGAAGGTACACCGGGACAACTAGGTAGTCCCAGAGTTGCCATTCCCGACCCGGCCTTGGTTAGCAACCCGTCGGAATGACCGTGATAGCAACCAGCGAACTTTACTATCTTGTCCCTGCCAGTAGCCGCTCGAGCAAGGCGGATAGCACTCATTGTCGCTTCTGTGCCTGAGTTGACAAAGCGAACCATTTCCATAGAGGGCATGGCGGCACAGACCATCTTTGCCAACACTGTTTCCAGTTCAGTGGGCGCTCCAAAGCTGGTACCACGCTCTACCACTTTCTTGGTAGCTTCTACCACCTGCGGGTGCGCGTGACCTAGAATGAGGGGACCCCATGAACAGACATAATCTATGAATTCATTGCCGTCTTCATCATAAATTCTGGCTCCCTTACCACGGCTTATGAACAGAGGCTCACCCCCAACCGCTTTGAAAGCCCGCACTGGACTGTTGACACCTCCGGGGAGGTATCGTTGAGCCTCATTAAAAAGCACCTTGGAACGTTTCGTCTCTGTCATATCATCCCTTCACCTCTTGGACAGCCAGCCAGCGGCTTCCTTAGCGTGATAGGTAATGATAACATCGGCTCCGGCCCTCTTAATAGCTGTCAGAATCTCTAACACCAACCGAGGTTCATCTATCCAGCCACACTGGGCTGCCGCTTTAACCATGGCAAACTCACCACTTACGTTATAAGCGGCTAAGGGATGACGGAATGTATCGCGCACCTTACGTATCACGTCCAGGTAAGCCAATGCTGGCTTCACCATTATTACATCTGCTCCCTCAGCAATATCCTGTTCTACCTCCCGCAATGCTTCTCGCCAGTTGGGCGGATCCATTTGGTGGGAACGGCGGTCGCCAAATTGGGGCGCAGATTGAGCCGCATCACGGAAGGGCCCATAGAAAGCCGAGGCATATTTTGCCGCGTAGGACATGATTGGAACCAGATGAAATCCGCTTTTGTCCAGGGATTGGCGAATCGCCTTCACTCTTCCATCCATCATGTCGGAAGGGGCCACCATGTCGGCACCAGCTTGGGTATGAGACACGGCAGTCTTGGCCAGAAGCTCAAGAGTCTTGTCGTTATCAATATAGCCATCTACCACCACCCCACAGTGACCATGGCTAGTATACTCGCAGAGGCAGACATCAGTCACCACTACTAACTCCGGCACTGCCGTCTTTATGACCCGTATTGCCTGCTGAATAACCCCCTCCGGATGGTAGGCTCCCGAGCCGAGCTCGTCTTTATACTGGGGAATACCGAAAAGGATTACCCCAGGCAGACCAAGCCTGGCTATCTCTTCAGCCTCCTTGGGCAGCAAGCCGACTGAGTAGCGAAAGACACCCGGCATTGAGGCTATCTCTTCCTTTGCCTGGTTGCCTTCGATAACGAAAAGGGGATAAATCAGGTCACCGATATCAATATGAGTTTCTCGAAACAGTGCCCGCAGAGGTTCAGTGCGACGGAGACGGCGCAAACGCAACTCAGGAAAGCTACTCATTTTCCCCCCTTTGAAAGTAATGCTCTATAGCTTCTATTAAGCCAGCCATGGTATGCCTTCGGGCAACTATATCCACCCTCAAACCAGCCTTGGTAGCAGTAGCCGCAGTTCTAGGTCCGATGCAGGCTATTAAAGCCTTATTCATCAACTCTCGTTTCTTACCCAGTGCGGCTGCCAAATTAGCCACCGTGGACGAACTGGTAAAGGTGACAACATCAATTTCTCCGGCCAAGAGCATTTGCTTGGCTTGTGAAATACTCCCAATATCGGGGGCTGTTCTGTAAGCGGTTACCTCATGTACCTCGGC
>JAUWZL010000023.1 GCA_030615305.1 Dehalococcoidia bacterium | reverse complement strand
AGACAGATTAAGCCTGCGGCAGATGAGGTAGAAAAATACGATGCCAGCCACACTAAAGACAATGGGGAAAAAGCGCCAGCCCCAAGGATTATCGCCGAATAGCTGAATACCGGCGACTATAAACAGCTTACTCAGTGGAGGGTGCTCTAAGCGCTCTGTGCCTTCACCATCAATGATAAGTCTGGCATCCGGAACATAATGTTTCTCGTCAAAGAGGGGCTCATCGGGTTGCGCAATGATGCTGAAGTGAAGCACCAATATAATAAGAACCAGCAGGCAAAGCCCAGCATATTCCCATTTGCTGAATCTGATAAGCAGTCGTTTTATGGTTTCCATGTCCACCAGTTGTTAACCAGATAATTCCATAGGGTAGCGGCCGCTATGCCAACAATATTAGACACCATGTAAAACAGCCCCAGACCTTCTGTAAGCAGCAAGAGGATTGCCATGTTGATGCCCAGGCCGGCCAGGCTCACCAGATTAAACTTCAGCAGGCGGTTAAGCAAAGATTTTTTACCTGGCTGGCGACGGTCGGCAAAGGTGAAGTAATTATTTAGCAGGAAGTTAGTGATGATGGAGGTCTCTATGCTGATGGCCGCTGACAGCAGGTAGAACAGCCCACCGAGCTCGGTAAGCAGCCACAGCAAGCCCATATTAACCCCAACACCGCTTATGCCGACTAGACAGAACTTAATAAACCGGGCCAGCTCACCGGTGCGCCGCATCAAGCTCAGGATGTGCTTCAGGTAGTCAATCTGCTGCCGAGCATTGAGCTTGCTCTTGCCCCTTTCCCGGGTGACAAAGGTATAAGGAACCTCGGCTACAGACTGGAATTTCCCGACCATGAGTATTTCCAGCAGTATCTTGTAGCCGGTCGGTTTTAGCTGAGCCTCAGCTACTACCTCTCTATTGAACATGAAGAAACCGGACATCGGGTCGCTGACCTGCCGGGTAGCCGGCAGTAGCAGATGGGCTAAAAAGCCAGCCCCTTTTGACATCAGTCTCCTAGTTAAGCCCCAGCCCTGGCAGCCGCCCCCTTTAACGTACCTTGAGGCGACCGCAACATCAGCGCCGGCCTCTATCTCCCTGAGCAAATCAGGGACGAGCTCCGGTGGATGCTGCAGATCGGCATCCATTACGGCTATAATGTGTCCCGAAGTTACCTTGAGGCCGTCAACAACAGCCGAGGCCAGCCCACGTTTGTTCTTGCGGACAATTACCTTAATCGGATACTCATCTTTTAGTGATGCCGCCCGCTCAGCAGTGCCATCAGCACTGTTATCATCAATGAATACAATTTCATAGCTGTGGCCGGAAAGAACGTGGTTAAGCCGCTGGGTGAGCGGTATTATGTTATCATGCTCATTATAGGTGGGTATAATCAGAGAAATGGTCTTATCCATTAAAAGCTACTCTAAAAGCTGTCCCTATGCCAGATTTTTGCCTTACTATTTTAGCATACATAACCCAATTTTTTAATGCCTTAGCAGAAAGCTATTAAAATAAGCTCAATTGACTTGACATATTGTCCGTGTTATCATAATTAAAAGGCTAGATGCTAATTTCCCTACCATGTTAACAGGATAAGATGTCGGCGCTGAGTGAGCTTTATGAGGAAATCGCACGCTGCCAGAAGTGTGAGATTGCTAAATACAGAACCCGAGTGGTGCCGGGTGAGGGGGCAGAAGACGCTGACATAATGTTCATCGGTGAGGCCCCCGGCTGGCACGAGGACCAGCAGGGAAGGCCTTTTGTCGGCCCAGCCGGGCAGTTTTTGGACGAACTGCTAGCCTTAATCAACCTAAAGCGCCAGCAGGTCTACATTGCTAATGTGATTAAGTGCCGGCCGCTGGGGAACCGCGACCCCCTGCCTCAAGAGATGCTCAACTGCCGTGGCTGGCTAGAGCGCCAGATTGAGCTTATTTGCCCCAAGATAATTGTCTCCCTGGGGCGTTATTCTATGGCCCTATACTTCCCAGGAAAGAGCATAAGCAAGATTCACGGCACCGCTGAAAAGCGTGATGGCATAGTCTACTATACTATGTACCACCCGGCGGCGGCTCTTCACCAGCAGAGCCTGCGTGAGGTAGTAAAAGCCGATATGCGTAAGATTCCAGAGTTCCTAGCTCAGGCAGGAAGTATGCCCGAAGCAAAACAGGAGCCAGCAACGCAACAGCTAAACATGTTTGAGATTTAAGATGGCCAAACCAAGACTAAAAATAATCCCCCTCGGCGGTTTGGGCGAAATCGGCAAGAACATGATGGTGGTGGAATCTAGTGAGGACATTATCGTCATTGATGCCGGGCTGATGTTTCCCAATGAAGAAATGCTGGGTATTGACCTGGTAATTCCTGATATCAGCTATTTGCTTGAGAGACGGGAGAAGATACGGGGCATAATTATTACCCATGCTCATGAAGACCATGTTGGTGCCCTACCTTATGTCTTGCCCCAGCTTGATGTGCCTGTCTATTGCACCCGGTTGGCCAAAGGCCTTATCACAGTAAAGCTTAAAGAGCGAAAGGCGTTATCGCAGGCAAAGATTAATGTTATACCGCCTGGCGGCCAGTTTACCTTGGGCAAATTCAGAGTTGAGTTCTTCCCTGTATGCCACAGTATCCCTGATTCAGTAGGTCTGATTATCCATACGCCAGTGGGGACCATGGTGCACAGTGGAGACTTCAAGCTTGACTATACGCCGGTTAATGGCAAACCGACCGACCTTTCCCGCCTGGCCCAGGTAGGGGCACAGGGGGCCTTGCTCCTCCTTTCCGATTCAACATACGCTGAACTGCCCGGCTACACGCCATCGGAGAAAGTGGTTGGTGAAGCGCTAGACCAGATTATGGCCAATGCTCCGGGCAGGGTTATTATTACCACCTTTGCTTCGCTGGTGTCACGCGTCCAGCAGATAATTGATGCTGCCGCCAAGCAGCAGCGCCGTGTCTTTGTTATCGGGCGCAGTATGACCGATACGGTGCGGATGGCGCTTGAGCTGGGCTATCTCAAGGCACCGGACGGGATTCTAAGCCGGATTGATAAGCTTCGGGGTATGCCCCATAACAAGATTGTTATCATTACCACCGGAAGCCAGGGAGAACCCACCTCAGGGCTGGTACGCATAGCCAAACGCGACCACCGGCATATTAATATAGTTCGTGGCGATACCGTAGTTATTTCAGCCTCGCCCATCCCGGGCAATGAGTCCCTGATCAACAGAACAGTGGACAGTCTTTTTAAACAGGGGGCTGAAGTATATTACGGAAAGGTGACGCAGGCCCATGTCCACGGACATGGCAGCCAGGAGGAGTTAAAGCTACTCTTAAGTTTGGTCAAACCAAGGTTCTTCATGCCTATCCATGGTGAATACCGCCACCTGAGTCTTCACGCTAAATTAGCCCAATCAGTGGGCATCCCGGAGGAGAACACTTTCCTTCTGGAGGACGGTGATATACTTGAGTTAAGCCCAAACTGGGGCAAGGTAACTGGTAAGATTGCCTCGGGCAACGTGTATGTCGATGGTCTCAGTGTCGGCGATGTTGGCGGCATTGTTCTGCGTAATAGAAGGATGCTGTCAAGGGATGGTATAGTGGTGGTCATTATTGCCGTTAACAAGCAGACGGGAAGGCTGGTGGGCCGTCCCGATATTGTGTCACGAGGTTTCGTTGATACCAACGAATCCAAGGACATGCTGGAAGAGAGCCGTGACCTGGTGGCCAAAATCCTGGACCACGGTGGTAAACGTACTGCAGAATGGGGCTTCGCCGACAGTAAGGTTAGGGATGCCCTAAACAGGTTCTACTACGAGCAGACCAAACGCCGCCCCATGATTCTGCCAGTTATGGTGAAGGTATAACTGGTATTCTATGGCTAAGAAGGCTGATAACAAGAAAAAGGCTAAGTTCAGGGCTGGTGGTGATAAAGCCAGAGTAAAGCCTGAGAAGAAGCTGGCGCTGGGCGGATTATTTCGCTTTTTGATATCACCGTGGGTGCGGCGCTCAATACTGCTAGTCCTTATCCTGGCAGTACTCTTCTGGCAGTGGGAAGCAATTTCTTCATGGGCTACAGAGGTTTCTGAAAGCACTATAGGTCTTCTTGGCTGGGGACTAGTCCTTATCGCCATAGCCATTATCATTATAGTTAGCATAATATTCCGCAGGCAGTTATCAGCTTTTATAACCCGCTGGAAGCTGTATCAGTGGAACAAGTGGCTGGGTGCGGCTGCCTTTTTCTTTGCTTTCTGGGGCATACTGGCCCTTTTTGACCTGGGCGGTAGTTTTGGCCAGAACATCATTGGCGACCAGGGGCTAATCGGGGTTCTCAGGGTACTGGGGTTGGTTGTTTTGGGTGTTATTTTAGTAGCCCCCAGGGCCTGCTGGGGCTCTGTTAAAAGGTCAACTTTATGGCTAGCTAATCTGTTTAGGATGCCGTCTCCTCCCACCAGACCTGGCCGGGAAGAACTTGAGCCACCTCTTCGCCCACCAAGCTATAGGCCGACCCCGACTGAAGAAGCCCAAGCCAAGAAGATAATCCCACCACCGGTCCTGGTGCCCCCTGAAATCCCGGTTAAGGCAGCGGCAACTACAGCGCTTGATGCCACTAGTGCGCAGTGGGACCTGAAGCAGGTGGCACAGGAGGTATGGAAGAAATACGGTGAGTCGCCATCTTTGATTACCGTTGATGGCTGGCGGTTGCCGCCAATTGACATTCTGGACAAGTCTACCGAGGTTGAGTTCGGGCAGGCTGACAATATCCAGAGAGCCAAGATAATTGAGGAAGCTCTAGCTAGCTATGGTGTTGAGGCAAAGGTAGTCCAGATAAACGCTGGGCCGACGGTTACCCAGTTTGGCGTTGAGCCCGGCTGGGACCGGAAGGTGAGAGAGGTAAAGGAAAGAGATGCAGACGGCAACATTGCGATAACACGGAAGGAGGTATCTCGGACTAGGGTTAAGGTGGAGCGAATCACCTCACTGGCTAATGACTTGGCTCTTGCCCTGGCGGCGCCCAGTATTAGGATTGAAGCCCCGGTGCCCGGTAAGCCGCTGGTCGGCATTGAAGTGCCCAATACAATTTTAAGTTTGGTTAGTCTGCGGGGGGTGATAGAGACTAGCGCTTTCCAGAAGATAGAGGCTAGGTCTAAGCTAAGTCTGGCGCTAGGCAAGGGTGCTGGTGGCGAGGCGATAGCTGCCGACCTGTCCAGAATGCCGCATCTACTTATCGCTGGGGCCACCGGCAGTGGCAAGACCGTTTGCCTTAATGCCATTATCTGTTGCCTATTACTGTATAATGCTCCTAGTGAAGTTCAGTTTATTATGGTCGACCCTAAGCGGGTAGAGCTGACCCCATTCAATAGCATACCCCACCTGGCTACCCCGGTCATAGTTGATACCGATAAAGCCCTGGGCACATTGCGCTGGCTCAACCAGGAAATGAATAGGCGGTATCAAGAACTGGCTAAAACCGGTGCCCGTAACATTGAGGGCTTCAATAGGAATAAGCAGGGTGATGAGAGGTTTCCCTACCTGATACTAATCATTGACGAACTGGCTGATTTGATGATGGCTGGCTTTGACGAGGTGGAGCATATCCTATGCCGATTAGCCCAGCTGGCTCGAGCTACTGGTATTCATCTTGTCGTGGCCACCCAGCGTCCATCAGTAGATGTGGTCACCGGCTTAATCAAGGCTAACTTCCCCACCCGAATTAGCTTTGCTGTTACCTCTCAGGTCGATTCACGCACCATTCTTGACATGGGCGGTGCTGAAAAGCTGCTGGGTAGAGGAGATATGCTCTATATGCCCACTGAGGCGGCCAAGCCTAAACGCCTCCAGGGATGCTTTGTCTCCGATGCCGAGACAGAGAGGCTTGTCTATTTCTGGGGGAGCCAGCGAATGGAAGAGGCAGCTCAACCAAAGGTTGAGGAGCTTGTCCTAGCACCAACTACTGCCCGAAAAGGGGGCTTCCCTGAAGACCCGCTCTTGGCAGCAGCCAGGCAACTGGCACAGGAGCATAAACACATTTCCACCTCTTACCTGCAACGGCGTTTGCGTATCGGTTACCCCAGAGCCGCCCGCATTATGGAGCAGCTTGAGGAGGAGGGCGCCAAAGGGGAAGGGCAGTCTGGTTAAGGTTGGTTCGAGTAATGCAAGGAGGATTCCTTATGTCTGCTGAATGGCAAGGTTTTTATTCAACAGCACAAGTCTCTCGTTTAGCTCGCATTCCTCTTTCCACCCTTTATGAATGGCGAAGAAGGGGAATAATACGCCCATCTCTAGAACTAGTTGAGGGCGGTTTGGTGGCAGATGAAGGGTACTCTTATTCTGACCTGACACTAGTTCGCATTATTAAGGCATTGCGAGATAGACACCTAGACTTCGACTCTGCCGCAAAAGCATTACGTCATATGTACGAACGACTTGGGCCTCCTGATAGGGGATGGGCCAATGAAACGGTCTACGTCGTTGGAAACCGTATCTATGTAGATAGACCGGATGAGTGGGAAATTACGGATGCTACTAAGTTGGGTCAAAAGGTAATGGAAACGCTTTTTGGTGACCTTTTCGAAGAGTTACGGGAAATAGACGAAGAAGCATCCATCATCGTCCCCCCGCAGTTCCGTAACTATGTTCAAGTCAAACCAGAAGTCATGGGGGGAGAACCCGTGATAAGAGACACAAGGATTCCGACTGCAACTATAGCTACATTACTCGTCAATCACGATATTAGTGAGTTGAAAAAGCTTTATCGACGTATCCCACCTGAGAAAATCGACAAAGCAATCGAGTATGAACGATATCTCGATAGACAAGCCGCAGCCGCTACCGCTTAATTCAGAGCGCTTCTTAATTGACTCAGATATCGACCCTGAGTTGGTATTTTTGTTGCGGAAAGTGGGATTAAAGGCAACTCATGCTACTTGGCATGATATTCCCAATGATGATACGAAATATTTAATATGGGCAAGGAGACATAATTACATCCTAGTCAACCATGATAAGCATAGAGATGCAAAGACGAGGTATTCTTTTTACTCGGAAATGTATTATCATGGAGGGAGAGTAATCAGAGTTGGTAAGCCAGGACAATCAACATTGCGTCTTCTCGGTTGCATACTAGCACAGCATCATAGATGGTCAGCACATTTTGCCACTGATAGTGGAGAGGCTGTTGTCCACCCCAGTGGATGCAATTTCAAAACAGCTGGTGAACTATTGGAACAAAGTAAATATACACTGAGGCTTCCATTTGAAGACCCATCCATCCCATTAAAACAACGGCAACCATTGACGAGGAAACCCAGAGTAAAACGCAAGTTACCTTCCAATAATCAACTAGGCCCCTTTATAGATTGATACGGACGAAGATATTGGCATATAGTAGTCCCCTTGGTTGGTGTGTCAAATAAATAATCTCCTATTTCATTGTCTTTATTCATATCTCTACCTTTTATACAACAAACTCACTTCCCACCCCTCAACCTCTTCAGAATAGCATCCGTATATATTCTGACCAGGCTTCTCCCACAAATATTTGCCTCCTTTCCGCCACAGTTACTACTTTATTAAAAAGTATCGGGGCACCCTTTTCATATAGTCCGCATACTCTTGGCCAAATTTCTCTATATTTATTTTTTCCTCACTTAGAAGACCAAAATGACTCAGAATAATGTCTAAAACAAAGTAAACCCATAAAATGATATACATAATTGAGCCTGTGTTCCATCCCATGACAATCACGCCGAGAGTGGTGATACTACCTGCCATGATATGGGAGTGTCGGCTGACCCTGTAAATACCCCAATCGACAACAGCTTGCTTTCTCTCTGGATACTCTCTCATGGCGATGAAGCCCAGAGCAAAGACCACCTGTCCGAAAATAATAATACCAAGCCCAATCCAGAAAGCCAGATTAATACTGAATGGGACAAACCACAGCAATACGATGAATACAATGAGGCTTGCCATACTGCCTATTAGCCATGGCTTGCCAGGCCCAGCACTGGTCATTCTCTTTGGCTTTATAATCAGAGTGAGAAGCCAGCTGATACCGAAACTTAATATGGGTATATAGAAGAGCCTGAAATACCACGCCACATCCATATTATTTCCCGCCTTTACTAAATAGTGGCTTCTTTTACACCTTTTCCACTATTTGTCAACCCGGTGGCGCTTAAATCGCTTGAGGATGGCATCCATATATACTCTGGCTAAGCTTCGCCCGTGCTCGGGCATCCGCTCTCGCTTTTTCTTGAGTTTCCTTTCGCGGCGTTCTTGCCTTGTTTCTATTTCTGACCCTTTGTTGTTCATCTCTTCTCTTAGAGGGTATTGTTTAACAACCTATCCCCCTGACCCCCTTCCCTTACAAGGGAAGGGGGAGTATTTGTAAGAGAGGGGCTCCGCCCCTCTCTAAAGTCTTTTCCCCCTCTCCTTACCCAAATCCAAAGGAGAGGGGGATATAGAGGGTGAGGTTACCAAATCCTCAGCCAAATTCTTGCGCAACTCAATTATACGGTCGCGGAGTAGGGCTGCCTTTTCAAACTCGAGGTTTCTGGCAGCTATCTTCATCTGCGACTCCAGCTCTTTAATCAGACGAGTTATATCTTCTTTAGCAATCGGGGCGACCACATAGGGAGCACGGGTTTCAGCTACCGCCTTCACCCGTTCGGTGATATCTCTAATCGCCTTCCTTATCCCCTGGGGGGTAATATTGTGCTCACGGTTGTAGGCTTCCTGAATCCGGCGGCGGCGCTGGGTCTCGGCAATTGCTGCCGCCATGGAATTAGTTGTCGTATCGGCATACATGATAACGTGCCCGTCTATGTGGCGGGAGGCTCGTCCCATGGTCTGAATTAACGCCCCCTCCGACCTCAAGTAGCCTTCTTTATCGGCATCCAGAATAGCCACCAGGCTGACCTCAGGCAGGTCAAGCCCCTCCCGAAGCAGGTTTATGCCGACTACTACATCGTAGACTCCAAGGCGGAGGTCGCGCAGTATCTCCACCCTCTCCAGGGTCTCAATCTCAGAGTGAAGGTAATGGGTCTTTATCCCCATCTCAATTAGATAGTCAGCCAGTTCTTCAGCCATCCGCTTGGTCAGAGTGGTTACCAGGCAGCGCTCACCTTTGTCAACCCGGGTCTTAATCTGGTCAAGGAGGTCATCAATCTGTCCTCTGGTTGGCTTAACCTCAACGGTAGGCTCAAGAAGACCGGTAGGCCTGACTAATTGCTCCACTACCTGCTGACTATGCTTGTATTCATAATCGGCCGGTGTGGCTGAGGTGTAGACAACCTGCTCAATGCGCTGCTCAAACTCGGTGAAGTTCAGCGGGCGATTATCCAGCGCTGAGGGCAAACGAAAGCCGTATTCCACCAGTGTTTCCTTGCGGGAGCGGTCGCCATGATACATACCACGAACCTGGGGCAGGGTCATATGCGATTCGTCAATGAACAGCAAGAAGTCGTCAGGGAAATAATCGAGCAG
>JAUWZL010000072.1 GCA_030615305.1 Dehalococcoidia bacterium | reverse complement strand
GGGTAGGCTCCTAGCCCAGGGTAAGCAATTTGAGGAAGACCTGGTGGTGGTTGACCTTGATGTTGAGTCCGTATTCCGAACCCGCCTCCGTGACCCCAAGTGGCGAAAGGGGGCGCCTTCCTTTGATAAGAAACAGTGGCCTACAGCTAAAGTGGTGTTGTCCGAAGCACCTTCACCAACTGCGAAACCTCCGTTACCTAAAAGGCAGCTTAAGGCTCGTGAACTACCCGGTGAAGTCTATGACGCCCTAGTGCTAGGCACCGGCGACTATGTCCGCAAGAACGGCTTTGAGAAGGTGGCCATAGGTCTTTCCGGCGGGGTTGATTCCAGCCTGGTGGCGGCCATTGCCGTTGACGCCTTGGGGCCGAAAAACGTGGTCGCATTGTCCATGCCCTCCAGGTATTCCTCCCCGGGCAGTATATCAGACGCCAAGCTGCTGGCTCAGAATCTGGGCATCAGGCTAATAACTATCCCCATAGAGAAGATTTTTCAGGCCTACTTGGATATGCTGGCGGAGACTTTTAGGGGGACTGAGCCCAATATTGCCGAAGAAAATATCCAGGCACGTATCAGGGGCAATCTCCTTATGGCGTTATCAAACAAGTTCGGCTGGCTGGTTCTAACCACAGGCAATAAGAGCGAGATGGCTACTGGCTACACCACGCTCTATGGTGATATGGCCGGTGGCTTTGCCGTAATAAAGGATGTTCCCAAGACACTGGCCTACCAGCTTGCCCGGTACCGAAATTCGGTAGCCGGCTTTGAATTAATTCCCGCTTCGGTTATAGAGAAGACGCCATCAGCTGAACTCAAGCCCAACCAGAAAGATACGGATACCCTGCCCCTGTATGACCTGCTTGACCCGGTTTTAACGGCTTATGTTGAAGAGGATAAAAGCGTGGAGCAGATTATTGCTATGGGCTTTGACCAAGAAGTTGTCAAAAAGGCGGCTCAACTGGTAGATTCAAGCGAGTACAAGCGCCGCCAGGCACCCCCGGGCATTAAGATAACCGCCAAAGCCTTTGGCCGGGACAGAAGGTTACCCATCACTAACAGGTTCAAGGAATGGTAAAACCCCCGATGGGACAAAACCAAGGTTAAGCCAATAGCCAGCAAAAGGATAGCAGTAGTGGATTATAGAGGCTAAGAAGACACGGCTCTATGGCAGTAGTTCCGGTCCGGGTCAAGTACACCTAGGCTGCCAATCAGTCGGGGCAGTAAGACTTGTCAAGCCGGCATCTCATAATTCGCATGAGAGGAGCCGGGACACAGGATTAAGAGCAAGCTCAGGGGTGGGGCGGTTCCCTTTGCCCACCCTTGTCTCTTTCCTTCTTAGGGTGGGCAGGAGCATCAGTGGCTGGATTAACATCAAGTCTTTCCGCAGTAAACGGCGAGAAACCTTTAGCCACCTTGCGCCCGTCTTCGGTGATCTCAAGCCCGGCGCCGCAATTGGGACAAGTTTGATATCTAGGATTAATCAACGCCCATCCGCAACGGTAGGTACCACACTTTGAGCACTTACCCTCTAGCATACACCACTATTATAAGCAAGCGGTCTTCATCTAGTGTCAAGCCTATTTTGAAGCAACCAGGGTAAGGTGTTACCCCTACAAGCCCTCTTCTCCGCCTTTATTCTCCTGATTTTAGCCAATACCTGTGTTAGGGTGCCTATCGGGGGAAAAGGCATCGTTATAAACTTTAAAAACCTTAGTTTACTACTAACCTATAGGCAGTTTTTTCGTTTATATAAGAAAGGCTATATGGGAGGAGAATATGAGGGTAAATCATGTTATACCATTTGATGTGTTGTGCCTGGACTTTGGCGGTGAAGACTTTTATCCTGCATTAAAGGAGAAACGTGAAAGACAGCGAAAATTGTTTTTGCGTTACCTGAGAAAGAAACGTTTTATCTAAGCCTGGCAGCACCCATAAAATTCTCTTACCAATCTAGAGAGTGGGCAAAATGCATTGACAAAATCAAGGTTGAGGCGTATAACGGGGACGGAAAAGCTAGTTAGCAGAAGGAGGTTACTATGAAAAAGTTTTGGCTTGTGGCTGTAACTTCGGTACTGGCAGTCTGCCTGATGGCTGGCTGCGTTGGCGCGGTCAAGGCCTACAGTGATCCGGAGCAGCCGATAGACATTGGCATTAACAAGGAATTTATTATTCTTATAGCCCTGGAATCTAATCCCACTACCGGCTATAGCTGGGAGGCAAACTACGATGAGACCATGCTGGAGCTGGTGGAAGAGACCTATGAGCTAGGTGAATATGCTCAGCAGGGCGTAGTCGGTGCCGGCGGCACCGAACTTTTCCGCTTCAGGACACTAGAGAGCGGTGAGATCGAGATAACAATGGCCTATAAGCGATCCTGGGAAGCAGAGGTTCTAGACCAGAAGGTATTTACCATTGATATAAAGTGATGCTTCAACTATTCTGGCTTTCCCCGTGTATCAGTGAGCTAAATACTATTCTTTCTCTTTTTCAGCTTCCGTCCGACACGATAAGCACTGGCAATGAACTCCCCGAAGGCCTGATACTGGCGGCTCAGGCCTTCGGAATAAATAATGGGCTTGATTTTGGCCACATCTGGCCTGCCATCGGTGAGACAGGCCTCAGTAATGTGAGTTTCCTCAATTTTACCAATTACCAGCGCATGACTGCCCAGGCCTAGGATGTGGACCACACTACACTCCAGATTTATGGGACACTGTTCAATCATTGGCGCATTAGCTAGCTTGCCGTAAAACACGTTAAACCGGCAGACCGCCACCTTGTCAGCTTTTTCCCCGGAGACAATACCGCAATAATCTGTTTCACTTGCCATATCTTGGGAAGGTATGTTGACCGAGAAATTCCCGGTTTGCTTAATGCCTTTATAGGTGTAGCGACGAGGCCGTATGGCCACAGAAATCATCGGCGGCTGGCTACTTGCAATGCCGCCCCAGCCAACAGCCATAAAATTTGGTTTGTCATCAACATTAGCCCCGACCAAGAATGCTGGCATGGGATAAACCAGCGTTCTAGGCCCCAGGGTTACTTTAGCCACAGGTCTTCCTCCTTGGGCCAGTTATACCGCCATAATTTAGACGGTTTATTTAAGATTATAGGTCCTTCCAGGACATACTGCAATGAGCTAACTGTATAAAAAGAACCTGATAAGGGTTGCCTTAACGGAGAAGGGTGAGCAGGCTGTATTCACCCTCGATTGCCAGCTTTGCCCCACCGGTCTCGGGTTGGAATGTCATTTTTATTATACCCTTAAGGCCGCCCTTAGATTTGATGACCACGCATTGATCATCTACGTACTTGATATCTTTTTCCACTAGGTATAGAACCGCGCCAGAATGTGCTAGCGGCGGCTATATCATGTGCAGCACCTTGCTAAGGAATAGCTTCGTACGCTCGTGTTTGGAGGTAAACAGTTTTTCGGGGGTTGCTTCTTCAATAATTTGCCCCTCGTCTATTAGAATCATGCGCTTCGCAGCGGCTCG
>JAUWZL010000060.1 GCA_030615305.1 Dehalococcoidia bacterium | reverse complement strand
AGCGATAATCGGTATTACCCGGTTCACTGCCGGCAGGACGGCTTTTTTACCCAGCATAGCCTTGAACCGCTTATCTTTAGGGTTAACGGCTACGGCGGTATCACCGAGTATGGTCTCGGGTCGGGTGGTAGCCACGGTAATAAAATCCTTATCACTGTCAGTCAGAGGGTAGCGGACATAGTATAGATGCCCGGTTATATCCTTGTGCTCTACCTCAAGGTCGGAGAGGGCGGTAGCACAGCGGGGGCACCAGTTGATAATTCGTTTTCCCTGGTAGATTAGTCCTTTCTGATACAGGCGGGCGAAGGCAGTGCGCACCGCCCGGCTTGGTCCTTCATCCAGAGTGAAGACCTCTCTGTCCCAGTCGCAGGAAGCACCCAGTCTCTGGTGTTGCTTTCCAATGGCGCCACGGCAGCTTTTTGCCCACTGCCACATTCTTTCCAGGAATTTCTCTCTACCCAACCGGTGTCTGTCTATTCCTTCCTCGGTCAGCATTTGCTCAACTACTACCTGAGCGGCGATACCGGCATGGTCAACACCGGGAAGCCACAATGTCGGCTCACCCTTCATCCGGTGCCAGCGGGTCATGATATCCTCCATGGTGGCGGTCAGGGCATGCCCGATGTGAAGCTCGCCGGTGACATTGGGTGGCGGCATAATGATAACGAAAGGTTTCTTTCCCGGGTCTATCCGGGGCTTGAAGTAGCCCTTCTCCAGCCAGAACTTATACCACTTCTGCTCGACCTTGCCCGGCTCATAGGCTTTGGGCCTTTCGTCTTCAGTGTTTCTTGTTTCTGTCATGCTTAACTTTCTAGTATTTTGTTAGGTAACCCTATCCCTCGAAGAGTCTTCGACCTTTATCCCCTTCCCCTTATGATAGGGGAAGGGGAAGATTTTATAAAGAGGGGCTGCGCCCCTCTTGGACTCCCTCATTCTTCAAGAGAATAAGAGGAATGGGCTACTAAATAAACTCTTCCTGCTACTCCCAGGGCCTTTTTCCTGTCTGCTTCTCTCTCGAAGTGCAAGGTGTTGGTATTCTGAGAAACATGGCTGGCTTCCCGCAGAAGCAGTAGTACATAAATTTGACCAAGGGCTTGAGCCACCCTGCCTTGCCTCTGGCAGCAACACAGATTGGGCAGACTGACTCACATAAGTTGCCGATTCCTTCTACTTTTTGATTGCTCATTGTTATTTTCTGCTCTCTTCAGAAGCTGTTTAAGAACCTCAGCCCCTTAATCCCCATTTGGGCTTGGGATTAGAAATGGGATTTATAAATGGAAAATCCCAGCTTACGTCTTAATCCTTTATACCAAGCTGTTTTCTGACTTGCCGAAACTCAGGTGATTCCATAAATGTGGTAACTACTAATCCGAATTGGGCTTCGCCTCTATACTTTTCTTTAGTTTTTCGAATAGCATTTGATATCGTAGTTGCCTTTTTGAAACATGCTAATTCTATATCGGAACTTGAGAAACGTGGATTATCTACTGCGAACAACGCCACTTCAAGGCTAAATATGAAATTAAAGAGAGGGTCTTGCTCAAGTTCGTTACTCTCGGTGAACAATTTGGTGAAAGCTTTATATGACGATAACGTTTCCTGCACCTTCAATCCTCTGTAATTAGTGAGTTCTTGTTCTTTTTGTGAGACTGCCTTTCTTGCCATATCAATTATACTGTCTATTTCGATTGAATGCTCTATAAAGATATAGTTTTGTGCATCCAAGACACCAGCAGTAGCTAACAAACAAATTTCATCACTAAACCTACTGCCGTAGTTGGTTTTTAACTCGAGGTAATATTTGGTGGTATTTTCTGCAATGCGAGCGAAGTTACTTTTGAACAAATCTCGTAATCCCTTTTTCTATCCTTCGAGTAGTCCCCCCACCCTATCCAGTATTCTGTCAGCTACCTCTCTTTTGGTTAAGAGGGGCAGTTTTTCAGTTTTGCCATCTCGGTCAATCAGGGTTACTTTGTTGGTATCAACATCAAAGCCGCTTTTGGCATCGGTGATATCGTTGGCTACAATGAGGTCAAGCTGTTTCCTCTCAAGCTTTTGTTTGGCATTGCCGACTACATCTTCGCTTTCGGCGGCAAAGCCGACCCTGAGGAAGTTGCCTTTTACTTCGGTCAGAATATCCGGCGTCCTGACCAGCTCCAGTGTCAGGCTCGGGGCTTCTTTTTTAATCTTAGCTGTAGCGACCTCTTTCGGCTGATAGTCAGCGACCGCAGCCGCCATAATCAGGGCATCAGTCTTGGCGACTGCCCTGGCTACCGCCTCTTTCATCTGGCGGGCAGTCCGGACATGGTCAACCTCAATGCCGGCTGGGTCGGGGAGGGAGGTGGGGGCGGTGATTAGTGATACGGATGCTCCTCTATCCCGGGCAGCTTCGGCCACGGCATAGCCCATTTTACCTGAGGAGCGATTTCCGATATGGCGGACAGGGTCAATGGATTCCTGGGTGCCGCCGGCAGTAACCACGATGCGTTTATTGGCTAAATCACCCTTTCTGCCCAATACCTGCTTTATGGTGCCGATGATTGTCTCAATTTCCACCAGACGGCCCCAGCCCATTTTCCCTGAGGCCAAGCGGCCATAGGCCGGTTCAACAATAATAAAGCCCCTGGCTTTAAGTTTAGCCAGATTCTCCCGGGTGACGGGATTCTGGAACATGTTATCATTCATGGCAGGCGCCACGATAACCGGGGCTTTAGTTGCCAGCACGAGGCAGGTAAGCATATCATCAGCAATACCGGCAGCTATTTTGGCGATGGTATTGGCTGTAGCCGGGGCAATAACTACAATATCAGCTGCCTCGGCTAGAGCTATGTGCTCAAGGCTGAACTCAGCGGCTGGCTCAAACATGTCGGTTACCACCGGTCTGCCGGTAATGCTGCGCAGGGTCAGCGGAGCGATAAACCTGGTGGCTGACTCGGTCATAACTACTTCAACCCTGGCTCCAGCCTGAGTTAATTTACTGGCGATGTCGGCTGCCTTGTAGGCGGCTATACCGCCGGTTATGCCCAGGACTATGGTTTTGTTGGCTAACATTATTGCCTCCATATTGGAGATAGCTTAACAACCTCTCCCCCTTTATCCCCCTCTCCTTTAAAGGAGAGGGGGAGGGTGGTTTTTGAAGGGGTTTCACCCCTTCAATCTACCCCCTAATAAAAAACCTTCTTATAAGGCTAAGCTTTGTTCATCAGGTAGATTAGTCTTAATCCCATCAGTGTCAAATCGGGGTTTACTATATCAATTACTTTGGTTTCCTTGGCAATGAGTTCAGCGTAGCCACCGGTAGCTACCACCCTGGTTTTTTCGCCCAATTCCTGTTGAATACGAGCCACTATACCTTCAACCAGACCTACATAGCCAAAGACAATACCTGATTGCATGGCGGAAGTAGTGTTGGTGCCAATAGCATGTTGGGGTCGGGCTAGTTCCACGCGGGGTAACATTGCCGCCCGTGTAAATAGACTCTCGGCGGCGGTGACTATGCCCGGGGCAATAGCTCCGCCCAGATAATCGCCTTCCCTGGATACGGTGTCAAAGCTGGTGGCGGTGCCGAAGTCAGCGATAATTACCGGGCCACCATAGAGGTGATGGGCAGCGGCGGCATTTACAATACGGTCAGCACCAACCTCTCTGGGATTGTCCATCCGGATGCGCACGCCGGTCTTGACTCCAGCGCCTATCACCAGCGGTGAGGTATGAAAGTACTTTTGAAACAGGGTCTCAAAAGTGGCTATCAGTGGCGGGACGACACTGCACAGGGCTACTTTTTTGATATCAGATATGTCCAGTCCCTGGTGGTGCAGCAGGTTAAGCAGTAAGGCAGCATACTCGTCTGCCCTGCGGTGAATACCGGTAGCCATGTGCCAGGTAGCACGAAGCTTCTCGCCTTCAAAAACCCCCAGAGTAATTTCAGTATTTCCAATATCAGCGGCTAATAGCATTCTATCTAACTCCACTAACCGGTCAGGTTTTCTTTTAATTGTTTAATAATCAGGGGCAGTGCTGGCAAGAGGTCGGTAGCGATCATACCAGTATCGCCCAGCCTGGTCTTGACCATCTCACCGGCTTCGCCATGGAGGTAGACTCCGAGGGCGGCGGCATCAAAGAGTGAAAGCCCCTGCGCCACCAGCCCAGCTATAGCCCCGGTAAGCACATCTCCAGTTCCGGCTGAGGCTAGACCGGGATTGGCTATGGGGCTAATTCTGGCGTGCCCCTCTGGCATGGCAATAACAGTATAGGCTCCCTTCAAGGCAATTATCTTATGCCACTCTTGG
>JAUWZL010000065.1 GCA_030615305.1 Dehalococcoidia bacterium | reverse complement strand
TTAGCATGGACCACAAACTCACTTTTAACGAATATAGCGAAGCCCTCAAGGAAAATAGACTGCTGGGCTTAAGGTGTCTCAAGTGCCAGACTGTTACCGTGCCACCGAGGATGGTTTGCCGAAGGTGCCAAAGCCCGGAGTTTGATATTGTCCCATTGAGTGGTAGAGGCACCATCCAGACCTTTACCACCGTCTTTGTCGCCGCTGAAGGGCGCCAGGATGAACTCCCCTATATCATAGTTCTGGTTGAACTTGATGAAGGCCCCTGGCTCATGGGTAACCTAGCCGGTATTGACCCGGACAAGGCAACCATGGAAATAGTGGGCAAAAGGGTGACTATGAGCCACCGGGTGTTCCCTGGAGACAAGTATTCAGCTGGTGAAGGCGCCAGCCCACTCTTTATCCTAGAGACGACGCCAGCCAGGGGCGAGTGAGCTATGACCGCTGAAAAAAACAGGCCGATAAACCGGCTCAAGACGATGTATCCCCTGCGGGCTTTGATAGACGGTATGTACCAGAGAGGCGTTGCCGCCAGGGAAGAGGGCAAACCGGTTGCCTGGTGCATGGTCAACTGGTGGCAGGGCGACCCCATCCTCAGGGCAATGGAGGTAGCTACTGTTTACCCTGAAGACTATGGTGCCGTCTGTGCCGCCTTTGGTGCCGCCCCATCTTACCTGGCACGGGCCGATGCCGATGGCTTCCTCAGCCACATGTGCGGCTACGCCCGGAACTGCATCGGCTACACTGCCAGAATGATGGAACTAGGGAAAATCCCACCCCAGGCACCGATGGGCGGAATGCCAAAACCAACATTTTTACTGGGCTCGGGTGCCCTATGCGATGCACGCTACAAATGGTTTCAGGCTCTGGGTCGCTACCTTGAGGCTCCATTATGGATATTGGAACTTCCCCAACCTGGAGTGGCAGAGAGCATGATGCCAGGCGCTTATAAGCGCAATATCAGGTTCATAGTTAATGAACTGAGGGAGTTTGTTAAATTCCTGGAACGCCTACTGGGCAGGAAGATGGACTGGGAAAAACTGGATGAAGTGGTAGACAACACCATAGAGATGAACCGGCTGTGGCATGAAGTCAATGAGTTGCGCAAGACAAGGCCGTGCCCGATGCATGCACGCGATTTCTGGAGCAGTATGCCGGCCTCACTCTATATGGCCGCCGACCCCAAGGAGACTACTAGTCTTTACCGGAAGATGTATTATGAGGTAAAGCACCGCGTGGACAACAAGATTGGAGCGCTGGCCACTCCCGAAAAGTACAGGCTGGCCTTTATTGAGCTGCCACCGTGGCACAGCCTGGGCTTTTTCAACCAGCTGGCGGCAAGGGGCTGGAACTTCGTCATTGAAAGCTGGGCCTACCACCCGCCCAAGCCGATAGATTTAAGCCAAATAGGCGACCCCCTGGAACGCATCGCCAGATACAGCTACCAGTGGCTCACCGGTTATTACGCCGAGGCGGCTAAAGCTGGGGAATGGTGGGGGTATTTCGCCTATCCCTACCTGGAGTATGCCCGGGATTATCAGTGTGACGGGGTAGTCCTTCACCCCCTGCTTACCTGCCGCACGGCGACCAACCACCTGATGCTGGTTCGGGACCGCCTGATGAAAAAGCTCAAAGTCCCCTCACTGATAATTGAGGGTGACATAGTTGACCTCAACCTGTTTAACCCAGCTAGCGCCCTGAGCCAGGCAGAGGCATTTGAAGAGATAATGGAACATTATCGGAAGATAAGGCAAGAGGCCGGCTTTGATAGTAATAGGAAGCAACCTATGGAGACTCTATGATGGTGGAAAGCGACGAGAATCAGGGTTTAGCCAGGGTCAGGGCAATCTACCAGGACCGGAGCCAGCGAGGAAGGCAGCTTAAGGCACAGGGGGAGAAAGTTCTGGGCTATCTTTGCGCCTACCCAGTTCTGGAGATGATGACTGCTCTTGACATAATACCCTACCGCATATTAGGCGATATAAAGGAGCCGATAACCAGTGCTAACGCCTGCCTGCCGACAGTGGTCTGCCCCTTTCTTCGCAGCGCCCTGGACCTGGGGCTGAAAAAGAGGTATGACTTCCTGGATGGAGTGGTCATGGCTCACACCTGCGATGTAGCTGAGAAGATGGCTCACATCTGGCCTACTTATCTAGAGCCGTCCTTCTTTTACTTTATAGACACCCCCCACACCGTAAACGAGGCAGCCCTAAACCAGCACAAGGAGCTAATAAAAGATTTTCAAAAGACCCTGGAGTCTTTTACCGGAAAAGAGCTTACCTGGGAAAGGCTCAGAGAGGCTATCAAAAGCCATAACCGGCAGCGAGCCCTGGTGCGGGAACTGTATGGCTTAAGAAAGGCTGACCCTCCCCTTATCTCGGGGACTGAAACGCTCCAGGTAATAGTAGCCCTGATGAGCCTACCGATAGAAGAAGGCAATAAGCTTCTTCAGCAGGTTATCAGCCAGGTTCAGGAACGCCATGATGGCCCGCAGAAGAAACCGGCCAGGCTGCTTGTCTGGGGCAGCATAATAGACAATACCATCCTTATTGAGATGATAGAACAGCTTGCAGCCAACCTAGTAATGGATGATACCTGTATCGGCAGCCGGTTCTATTGGCCGGATGTGGAAGTGACCCCAGACCCTCTAGACGGACTGGCCTATCGCTACTTGGCAGCGCTCAAATGCCCACGAACCTTTAGAGGAGCCGGTAAGGATTACCAAACAGACCTGGAGAGCAGGTTTGGCTACCTCAAGGACTATATTAAAGAATGGCGTGTAAATGGGGTAGTCCTTCAGTCAATGAGGTACTGTGACATTCATGGCTACGAAGTACCACAGGTCAGGGATTACCTAAACAGCATCGGCCTGCCCAGCATATACCTGGAACAAGACTACAGCCGGGCGGCCCCGGCACAGCTAAATACCAGGCTTCAGGCTTTCCTTGAGATGATTAAACGCTAACCGAGACTAATTCCAGCTTCAGAGGAGGTAGATTATGGTGGATAAAGGCAAATCTGCTCTTGATGAACTCAGGGTTGGTTTTAAGACCACCCATAGCAGGACGATTACCGAGACCGATATCAGCCTTTTTGCCAGTATCTCCGGGGATTTTAATCCAGTCCATATGTGCCAGGACTATGCTGAGAAAACCGTTTTCGGCGGCCGGATTGCTCACGGGGTGATATCACTAGGGCTGCTCTCAGCGGCTATGGCTAAGCTGCCCGGTTTACCCATTTTTTTATCCCATTCAGCCAAGTTTTTAAAGCCGGTGAGAATCGGGGACACAATAACCGCTTCCGCTGAGGTGATGGAAATAAACAGGGACAGGGGCATAGTAACCCTGAAAAACACCTGTACCAACCAGAATGGAGAAGTGGTGGTTGCCGGCGAAGCCAAATGCCGCATTTACCAGCCACCCTGTTAAGCCAAACTCTCAGCTCAAAGCAAGGGCACTCTTTATACTGGCACCAATTTCTTCTTTAGTGGAAGATGGCGGGAAGACGGCACTAAAACCGAGCTCCTTTAGTCTGGGAGCATCGCTGGGTGGGAACACCCCACCCAATATAAAAACGGTACCCCCTTTTATCCCCTCTCTCTCAGCTGCTTTCATTAGTTCACCACACAGGGCTAGCTCACCGCCGCAATAGCTACTTATGCCAACAACATCAACCTTTTCCTGCTTAGCCACCCTGATTATCTCTTGGGGGCGGGCATTGCCCGCTAAGATGACCTCCATACCGGCATCCCTGAGCATACCAGCCACGGTAATTACACCCCTTGAGTGGGTCTCTAAGGAAAAGCGGGCCAGCAGCACTTTGATCTTTTTATCCCGACCTACCATAATGCGGTAACCTCAATATTCTTATATAAACACGGGCGGTTGCCACAG
>JAUWZL010000020.1 GCA_030615305.1 Dehalococcoidia bacterium | reverse complement strand
GGCAAGTAAGCATACCTTCTGGGTCGTATCGCTCAAATACTTGAGGGTTGTCTAAATTAATTATCTACCTCACCCTCTTAATCCCCCTCTCCTTCAAAGGAGAGGGGGACTGGTTTTTAGAAGAAGGGTTTCACCCTTCTTAAACATCCCAATAGTCACCCCAGTCACAAGGGGTGTTGGAGAGGGGCGAAGCCCCTCTCTTTCTTTTCTCCCCCTTCCCTTTCTAAGGGAAGGGGGTCAGGGGGATGGGTTCTAAAATACCTTACTATAATCTAATTGTAAAAAATTCTTTAATAAATCCTTCCCCTGCTCGGTCATAAAGGATTCCGGGTGGAACTGAACGCCCTCAACCGGGAATTTACGGTGCCGTAAGCCCATAATAGTGCCATCCTCTGTCCAGGCGGTTACCTCAAGGCAGTCGGGCAGACCCTCACGCTGCACCACCAGTGAGTGGTAGCGGATGGCGGAGAAGGGACTCGGTAGCCCAGCCAGTATCCCCTGGCCGTTATGATATATTTGAGACGACTTGCCGTGCATAATATCTTTAGCCTGCCCGATTAAGCCGCCATAGCTATAACCAATACACTGGTGCCCCAGGCAGACACCGAGTATGGGCAATCTGGGGCCGAAATGCTTGATTACTTCGTTGGAGATACCGGCACGTAGCGGTGTTGATGGGCCGGGTGAGATAACGAGCCGCTGAGGCTTCATCCGGTCAATCTCGTCAAGTGTCGTCTTATCATTGCGCACCACCACTACTTCCTCGCCCAGCTCGCTCAAGTATTGAAAGAGGTTATAGGTGAAGCTGTCGTAGTTATCAATCAGCAGCAGCATGACTCTCCTCGGTTATCAGGCTTGTGCTCTCAGCCTGGCTAATAGCTTTTAGTAGTGCCTGGGCCTTATTCATTGTTTCCTCATACTCGTGCTCTGGGATACTGTCATAGACAACGCCACAGCCTGCCTGCGTGTAGGCAACACCTTTGTTAACCACCATGGTTCTTATGGCTATCGCCATGTCCATGTTGCCTGAGAAGGAGAAGTAGCCGATAGCTCCGGCATAAGGCCCTCTTTTTTCCGGTTCAAGTTCAGCAATTATCTCCATAGCCCGAATTTTGGGTGCACCGGCTACCGTGCCGGCAGGGAAACAAGCTCTAAGGGCATCAAAGGCGTTCATTTCACGGCGCAGCCTGCCCTGGACATGGGTAACCAGGTGCATAACATGGGAGTAACGCTCAACATCCATTATCTCACTGACCTCAACTGTGCCCGGCTGGCTGACACGTCCAATATCGTTGCGACCTAAATCCACTAGCATAATGTGCTCCGCGCACTCCTTCTCGTCACTTTTCAGTTCCTGTTCCAGTCTGTCATCCTCAGCTGGAGTCTTTCCTCGCGGCCTAGTCCCGGCCAGTGGGCGGGTCATTACCATACCGTCCTCTACCCTGACCAGAATCTCAGGGGAAGCCCCGATAATATGGAAGTCGCTAAAATCAAGGAAGAACATATATGGAGAGGGATTAATAGAACGCAGTGCTCTATAAATTTCAAAGGGAGGCACATCAGTAGGCTGGGCCAACCGCTGGGACAGCACCACCTGAATGGCTTCACCAGCCGTAATATATTGCTTTACCTTTAGTACACTGGCTTCAAACTCCTCCCTGGAGAAGTTTGAAGAAAGCTTGTAGCCACTCATAGGATAAGAGGCAGCTTTATTATACTGGCTTAGTTTGAGCGGCTGGCTTAGCCTCTTCGTCAAGTCATCAATTCTGTCCACTGCCTTTTGATAGGCTTCCTCTATGTCTCCGTCGAGGTGAACATGGCTCAAAATCTTAATCCTATGAGTGACATGGTCAAAGACGAGCATAGTATCCACGAACATAAATAGTGATTCAGGCAGTCCTAGTGGGTCAGCGTCAGGGGTGGGTAACTCCTCGAAGCGAGTCACCGTTTCATAAGCCAGGTAGCCCACGGCACCGCCACTAAACCGAGGCAGGCCGCTAACCGGAACTATTTTATACCTATTCAGTTCCTCGGCAACTAGAGGCAGCGGGTCTCTCTTATCCTCCCCCTTAGTGGTCGCTACCCGGTAAGGCTCGGTGCCAATGAAGCTATAACGGGCCAGTCGTTGGCCACCCTCAACGCTCTCCAGGAGGAAGGAATAGCCGCCACGATTAACCTTCAGGAAGGCGGACACCGGCGTCTCTAGGTCGGCGACGATTTCACGGTAAACGGGTACCAGATTACCGTCTGCCTTAAGTTTCTTAACTTCTTCTAATGTCGGGTAATACATTTAACCTCCGATAAAGAAAAAACCTCTCACCCAAGGGGCGAGAGGCTACTCCTTCGCGGTGCCACCCTAATTGATTGCCAAGTTGGGGCAATCATCTCTCTCAGGTACAGCTTCACCGTGCTGAAGCAATACCCTAGGCTCTGCTAACGGCGCCCTTTCCGTCACAACCTACTTGGGTAAATCCCTTTCGGCCTGCAGCTCCCGAGTCCATTCAACCCCTGCGCCAGCACCGGCTCACACCTTACCCGGCTCTCTTAGCCTCGCTGGGGGCCTACTAGTCTCGTTCCCAGCCTTTACTCTCTAAAACAATTAATAGTATAGCCAGTAACTAGATTTTTGTCAAGTGCCAATAACATGTTATTCTCGCCCAGGAGCTTGACATTGGCAGCCTACTGACTTAGCATAGCTAGGCTAGGAAGCACTTAGCAGTTACTCAACCAATCTGGATTAGGTAAGGTGGTATCAAATGTCAAAGGTAGTCGTTATGACTGACAGTGTCGCCTGTATCCCCAAAGAGCTGGCTGAGAAACACCAGATTGAGGTAGTTCCGGCGGCCAACATAATGTTTGATGGCCAGACCTATATTGATGGTGTTACCATCAGCGCCGCCGAAGCCTACCAGCTATTAAGGAAAGACCCGGACAGATTTGTCACCTCGGCGATTACCCCTGGTCAGTTGATGGAAGTTTATCGCCAGTTGAGTGCCCGGTCTCAGGAAATACTCTTCATCACCCTGGCTTCGGCACTGAGCGCTGTTTTTAAGACGGCCAACCTGGCGGCAGACATTTTCAAAAGTGAATCCTCCCAGACCACCATACGGGTATTAGACTCAAGAGCTGTTGCCGGCACGCAGGGACTGGTTGTCTTAGCGGCAGCCAAAGCGGTGGCACAGGGATTTGACCTGGACCGGGTAGTCAGTCTTGTCCAGCAGGTGCGGCAGAAGGCGGGCGGCGTTATGATGCTTGATACCTTGCGCTATGTTTATCGGACTGGCCGTATGTCCAAGCTGGGGGCTAGACTAGTCTCTCTGCTTAACATAAAACCAATAAATCGTTTATCCGAAGAAGGTAAGATAGTGTTTGTTGATAGGGTAAGGAAGAGGGAAGACGGCTTTAAGCGGTTGCTTGTCTTAATCAGAGATGAGGCTGGAACAGATAGCCTTCATTTCATGATAACGCATGCTAACGCTCCTGAAATGGCAGAAAGGTTTAGTGAGCTGCTCAAGCAGAACTTCAATTGCTTAAGTATGAGCATTAGTGACTTCAGCCCGGTGATGGGCTATGGGTCTGGGCCTGGGACTTTGTTTATCGGCTTTCACCCTGAGCTGGATTTGTTAAAATAGCTGAGCTGGTGCCGTCACCAAGGCGGTAAAGATTAGAATGAATCGGTTGTCTACTTCACAGTAGATTCCCTACCATAGAGCCGGTTTTTCCAGCAGACGCCGGCGCCAACAACCTGCTGTGCAACGGCATAAAGGCAGGTCAATATGATATATAATAACCCGACCGGGTGAAGCAGGGTGGAAATCACTGATGCCTTGAAGTGATTGTCTACCAGCCATCGCATAGACAGTATTATGGCTACATGGGATATAACAACGGCGCGTAAAACGAGGGTTGCATCCACCATTAATAGCTCATTCCACAGCCAGTAGAATGGTGCCAGAAAGAGGAGGTAACCAGCTATCATAAGACCAACTAGCGCCAAAGTAGATATTGCAGCTACCGAATAGATACACCTAGTTAAACCCTCCCACATTGCCCCCAGGTTCCGGTACATATTGCATGAAACCACTGGTGATAGATCAACGGCTATATGTCGGCCACCCTGCCGGTTGACCTCAGCCCCTAGCCAGACATCTTCCAGAATCCTCGACTTTACTGCCCTATGTCCATCAATCCGCCAGTATTCCTCACTGGGAAAAAGGAGGAACTGACCGATGGCCAGTGATGGCTTTGGTTCTTTAGAGCGCTGGAGCCACCACAGGGGTAAAAAGCTAAGGATGATAAAGTATATAACTGGGACGGTTATTTTTTGAGGGATTGAAGTCGTCAGCTGGCGGGGGAACCCGGAGAGCAGTGAGGGTTTTAACTCAAGGGCCAGGGCAAGTACACTGCGTAACATATGGGGAGCGTGTGTTGTATCAGCGTCAACAAAAAGCAACCAGGAACCCCTGGCCTTCTTAGCCAGTTGATAGCAGGCAAATGGTTTACCCGCCCAGCCTTGACGAAGGGGTTGCCCACCAAATAGTTGGATTCGGTCGTCCTTAGCGGCTATCCGTCTCACAATGGTAGCTGTATTATCCGACGAGTTATCGTCCAGCACCAGAATCTCAAAATTGGGGTAGTCCTGTTTCTGCAGGGACTCCAGACAGGCTGTTATATTTGCCTCTTCATCCCTGGCTGGTATAAGGACGGAGATAAGAGGTGCCGGCTCAGGTATTTTGCTATCCCACCGCGGCACCTTGAGGCTTCTCAGGTTAAGGATAAGATTAAGCATAAAGCTAAACAGACCGGCGGCTATTATTAATTGGTATAGCATGCCCTCAATCCGCTGTTAGTAAGTTATGTTTCCCGCCTGCTTGACTGAAGCCAGTTGATAAGTTTTACCTTAAATCTGGGGACAGTCCGCAGCCCATCATACTGCTTTATTATGAATAATGCCAGTACACACAGCATAAACAGTGATTCCCAAGAACCTCCCCTAGTAATGAACAAGTAGGTCAACGAGCCTACCGGACCGGGCATTACCGTCCAAGGATGTTGTTCTATGAAGAGAAAACCTAATACAGTAAGGAGGGTAAAAACAAACAGCATGTCGAACTGGGGCATCGCTATGATGACACCAAAGGTAACCGCTACTGACTTACCGCCTTTAAACCGCAGCAGCGGGGAGAAGGCATGTCCTAGTATAGCGCTGAGCCCGACGGCTATAACTACTCCCATGGGTAGATCAAAGATAGCATAGGCTATGAAGACAAAAGGGATGCCCTTGACTATATCCAGAAGCACGGCAAATAGGCCTATCTTAACATTCCCGGCCCGAAAAACATTAGCCGCACCGGGATTGCCGTCCCCGTAAATTGTTATATCTTTACCCAGGAGCCAGCGCCCAACCCATACCGAAAAGGGGCAGGCACCCAGCCAAAAGGCAGCTATAACCAATAATGCAGAGTAAAAGACTTCCATCACAGCAATTTTAAAAACCGCAGCCCCTAAGATACCATATAGCTCTTGGTATTACAATATCATCCATAACTTTTCTAACATAAAAATGTAAAAGATTACGGATGCCTAACGCCGACTTTAGTAATCTTAACCGGATATCACCTGTTCATTTCTTGATGGTGCAAGAGCGGCACTAAGCTGCTCAGGTGATTTTGCACCGTACTCGTTTATTATAACAGCCGCCAGAATTATGACATCAGCATAGAAAAAATAGGGCCAGAGGCTGCGCCAGGCAAAGAATAGTGGCAGGACGGCCAAAAGAGGCCCGGTATGGGGATAGCGGGGGCAGTAGCGGAAATACCAGATAATGGCCAAGGCTGCGATGAAAAGCTCCAACACACTGAATATCAGCGGCGATTGAATTTCTAAAAACCCCCCGGTAACCAGGGTAATAATGCCGACGCCCAACGGGAACAGGTTGTCCGTCATGGGGGCCAGGATTGAGGTTATCCAGAGCTTTGGGTCACTGGCAATGAAGGGCACGTTGATCACCAAGAATACCCCGAAAACAATGGCTAGGACCGGCAGCAGTCTTTTTAGTCCCATTGTCCTGAACACCAGGATTAGATAAAACGGTATGAAGAACCAGGCTACTTGCTTGATGGTTATGGCTATGCCCATGAACAGGGCAGACAGCCATAGGTGCCTTCTGGGCAGTACCCAGGCCAGGAGCAGGAAGGGAAAATACAGGCTTCCTGTCTCACAGGCGGCTACCCCATTCCAAAGCTCCAGGCTGATAAGAAGGGCAGCTATAAAAAGGAGCCGCATATTCCGCGGGGTGCGCAACACGACATAAGCCAGTGCCGGCAGAATAAAGAGAGGGTAGACCAGCCTGAGGTCATCCATACCCAGCAGGACAAAGGGAGCCGGCAACAGAAAGCAGCCGGCAGGATAGCACAGCTTAGATTCGAGTTCGGGAGGTACCTGTTCAGGAGTTTTTGATGCTTCTTGCCACAACTGTTCCAGCTCGTCTGTCTCTGGATAGGGAAACACCTCGGCAAACCTGCCTTCTCGTAACGGAGTCAATTTGTCAAAAGAGCCATTGAATTTAATCATAGCACTAACGATATTGGCTTTGGCATAGGGATTATCCCCTTCTATGAGGTTTTCAGTGGCTTGATGGCAGAGAGCAATAGTATCGTTGTAGGCGAAAACACGTTCAAAAGAGGTAATTAGTTGGGATGTCTTTTCATCCAATCGGTCAGTCTGGAACGACCCTAGGCCAATAGCAGATACCGCCACGAACTCTAAAAGCCCTGCTACAAGGAGAATGACAAAGATAGTCACTGCGGCCGTCTTGAGCCAGCGCATCTGATTTTGAAAGAGTCGGTCTGTTGACGGCACGGCTATTAGAAACAGGACGGCGAACCAAGCCAGCCAAACAGCGCCGCCTACCATCATCAGGGCGGAATTATGCCAAACGAAGCCGATACCTGACAGCGCTGACGCAGCAATCTTAATAGGTACGGCAAAGAAAAAAAGCAGGATTCTGGGTGTCGGGTGGACAGAGAAAAGAGCAGGCATTCTTTTCTTAATACAGGAATACATACCCATATTTTTGTCCATTCCCTGCTTATGTGTTGCTTCACGCGCCAGCAGGTGGCCCTTATCTAGTTTCCGTAAGGTAGGAACCGCCGCTATGCATCCTCAGCGACAATGGCACGAGACGCGAGGAGAAAAAACAAGCAGAAGTTCTGCCTATTGTAACCCCTTTGGTGGAGCTGAGGAGACTCGAACTCCTGACCTCCTCCGTGCAAAGGAGGCGCTCTCCCATCTGAGCTACAGCCCCATGAAGATTATTATAGCAACGCTGGTATCTTATTCGCAATTTATTCCAGCCTTCTTCAGCTAACCAGGTAGATAAAAATCAGGCGGCTAGCCGCCTTTTTATTTCAAGAACAGCGTCAATTGTGGACAATCCACCCTCTAAAATGCACTCCTCAGCATGACCGAAGTCAGCTTGACTAATGTCTATCATACGAGGTTCAATGATTACATCAGCCCCACTGAGGCTGGCTTCAACCACCTGGGAATTAATTATACTAAATATCTTCATTATAATATTAAAAATATTGGGCTCGTTGCTTCCAATCCCAGCTTCTGGCTAACGCCTTTAGCTCCCTGGTATTTTTCCCCTGGGCATAAAGGGCACCGACAGCCGCGCCGGCACTGGTGCCAGCAATCATATCAATAGGGATTTCCTCCCTTTCCAGGACTTCCAGCACACCGATGTGAGCCAGACCTCTGGCGGCACCGCCACCTAGGGCCAGACCAATCTTTCTTTTTTTTATCTCTGACTAACCTCCTAATCTTTAGTCCCAGAGCTCTTCAATGTCTTTTTCTGCTTGGTCATCGCTCACCTCGGTGGTTGTGAAGCCTTTATAAGACTCAGCGGAGCCATATTCACGGGGCTGGAAGGCCACCGGCATGGGCACGGCATGACCGAAGATGAGTGCCTGCTGTTTGGCCGCCAGCTTGGCCAGCACTGATTTAAGTTCGCTCTTGCCGGAGACACCGGCCAGCACACTGTCCCTGTCTTTCTCGTTGTCCAGAAGACAGGTTATCTTGGTTCCCAGCTGGGACATAACCTCATCGTCAATATCACTGGGGCGCTGGTCAATTACCAGCAGGGTGGCATTATATTTGCGCATTTCGCGGGCAATAGTGCCGAATATGGTTTGCCTGGCTACCTCAGGGTTAAGGAATTTGTGCGCCTCCTCAATAGTGATGACCAGAGGGGTGGGAGGTGCCGTATCTTCAGCCATCGCCCTTTCCGTTCTCTCCCGGTATTGAGAGTAGATGCGGCGGGTGAGCAGGTTGGCTACCAGGATATAGGCGGTAATGTCAGTATATCGGCCAAATTCCAGGACTACATTTATACCCCGGTCAAGGTACTCAAGGACCTGCTGTACCGCTTTTTGGGGGGCGTGCCGCTCTATAAAAGGCAGCCGCCGGATAGTGTTAAGCCCTCGCTGTAGGTTCTGAAAGGTGCTCTCGTGTATATTTAACTCATGCAATAGCTCTCTGGTCCCATCGGAGTCATCCAGCTCTGAAGTATGCATTAGCCAGTCTCTACCGAACCTCCGACGCATCTGATAGACGGCTTCAATAGCCGGTTCAGTCAGGTTCAGGGTCTGGCGTAACAGTAACATGTCCTCAGGTTCTATTTCGTCATAGCCCACTTTGACGACAAAGTCTGTGCTCACCTTGCGCCGCCTTGAAGTCTCCTCATCCAGGGTAAATACGGCTACTTTTGATGGGAAGAGCTGCTTTAGGGCTTTAACTGTGCGCCCCCGCTCACTGCTACCCTCCCAGCCATACTCGCTGTGCATGTCAAAGACCAGGTTTACGCAAGTACTCTTTTGCAGCATGCCGATGAGCAGCATTCTGGTGAGGAAGGTCTTGCCGGTGCCACTCTTGCCAAAGATGCCATTGGAACGCTTGACCAGCTCGGCCAGGTTGAGGCACAGCTTGGTCTCCATATCCAGGGGGTTGCCAATCCAGAACCTTTCTTTGTCCTCTTTGCCAAAGACCAGCTCTATGTCTCTGTCTCCCGCCAGTTTGACAGCCGAGAAGTGGCTGGGGACTGTTTTTACCGGCTGCGGCCCTTCAATTAGATTGGCGACATCACCGCCTATAGTGAGCATGGGCATCACCTTGAGCTGACCATAGGTAGTGGTGCCGGCTAGAACCTCGGCGATAAAAGGGTCAGAAACTTCTGGTGGGGTAGTGGTAAGCTTGGGGTCGGTTACCCCCAGGCTGACATCGGTGACCATGCCCAGGAAACGACGCTTTTGTCCCTCAATGGTTACATAGCGTCCCACGGCCATGTCCTCAACCGAGGCCGAGCTATCCAGCCTGACCTCAACCCCCTTATTTAGTGAGCCGGAGACGACAATGCCCAGTCTCTGTTCACTATTGTCTTGTTTCATTGTCTCATTCTCTCCAGAATAGCTCCTAGCTGGTTAAAGTCACCGCTGAGTAGAGTGGCTAACTGCTTACCGGCAGCTACCAAAAAGGCATGACGGTCTTCCTGTACCTGGCTCATCTGGCGCAGACAGGCGGCAATAAGCTCGTCCCGAGGAAGCGGAAGATTGGTATTGAGCAGAATATTAAGGAAGCTAAAGGACTGGCTGAAATCCCTTACCTCTTCCGGTGGGCACAGGTAAACAAAGCTATGGATGCGGGCCGGTTTGGGTGGCAGGTAGTGGTAGATTTTATCACCAGCCTTGTGCCCGACCACCAGGGCGCCAAACTCGCTTTTGAGCAGTTTGGTAAGCTGGGGGCTGGTACGGTAGATTGCCTCCTCGCTTTCTTCATCCTTACCTCTAGCAATGGGTCGCCGCCCCGGCTCAAGGCTGGTGGTGGTGGCATGGTAGACTACAGCGTATAGCTC
>JAUWZL010000048.1 GCA_030615305.1 Dehalococcoidia bacterium | reverse complement strand
CACAAAATAATTGGTAGTAAAAGGTAGGCAAGTACCAAACCAATAACAAAGGGAATTATGGCACTTCTTAACGCATAGAGAAGCCAAAAGACTATAATTAAACCTAGTATAAAGGACAGTAAGCGCCAGTGTCTTCCCATTATTTGTCTTATGTTAGTCAAGTCTAACCTCGCTCTTCTCTATACGGGTTTAATGAGGGAATATTAGTCCGGCTTCGTCGGGATTGTCAATCGGACAGGTTAGATAGATAATATGAAGAAGCCTCATCAGTCCTCTGAACTGTAAGAGCAACACGTAATTAACCTTGGGGTCTTTATAGTTCTGGCCCAAGCAATAAAGATAGACCTTGTTTCGCGACTCTAAACAGACCCAGTTGCTGAATTTAGTATTTATTGGGCGAAGTTATTCCGCAGGATGCAGCTTTTCTTGTGCCTTCTGCTTTGCCTCGGCAGCAGTTTCCTTCACCTTCTCGACAACTCCAGCTGCCTTCTCCCTCACCACTTCCGCCTTCTCTTTTAATAGCGCCCTTGTTTCCACTCCCGGTCGCGGAGCATAGAGAAACCCAATGGCCAGACCAATAGCTGCGCCCACAGCAAACCCAATGGCAAATCCAGTACCGCTATCTTTACCAGTCATCTCCCCCTCTCTCCTTTCTTGAAAAATTTGCCGATAGTATCAATTCCCTGACGTATACCTTGAATGATGGCTGCTACCTCAATCACGGGTTTGACCACTTCGTCTCCTACATAGGAAGTAACGTCTTGTATAGTTCTTGAAGTGGCTTTTACTGAATCTAGTATAGCCCTTACCCGGCGATACAGCAAAAATAACAACACCGCAATGAAAATAAACACCCCCGTTGCTACCAATCCGAAGACACAAATAACTAGATCCCGGAACCAGTCAATGCCCACTGGCAACACCTCCATTTCTACGGTTACTTTACCCTATATAAACCTATTATATCACCTATTGCTGCTGTGTAAAGCGTCTCCGCTAACTGGTGCCACCCAGAATACTCAAAGTATTATCTTACCTTCAAGCCAAGAGAGAGCTTGACAGATAATACCGAAACTGATATCTTAAAGTCAACAAAACTATTGACAAATAGTCAATTTTCGGTTATCCTTCTAAAAATAGAATAAAGCAAAGGCTGGGAACAAGACTAGTAGGCTTCAAAGCGAGGCACAGAGAGTCGGGTAAGGTGTGAGCCGATGTTGGCGCAGAAGCTGAATGGACTTGGGAGCCGCAAACCGAAAGCGTTAAGCGAGTAGGCTTTGTCGCCAGGGAAGCGTTAATATATCCCAGGGTATCGAGTTTTAGAATTGTCTGACTCGGTACCGGATAGAGATAGTTGGTTCTGATGTATCGGACTGACTAAGAAGGGTGGTACCGCAGAGGTGAGCCTCCTGCCCCTTCAAGGGTAGGAGGCCTTTTTAATAAGGAGGTAATCAATATGTTGATTGTGTTACACAGGTGGTGGCCCCTCGGGGCCAAGAAGCTAACTTAGCTAATACATCACTCTATAAACTAAACATTTAAAAAACATAAAAGGAGGAAAAAAAATGGAAAGAGCCAAGTTTATTCTTGATGAAAAAGACATGCCGACACACTGGTATAACATCCTGCCCGATTTGCCCGAACCACTACCACCCTTGCGTCATCCCGGCACCAAGGAACCTTTACCTCTAGATATGCCTCTGCCTCCTCCCCTCTTCTCTGATGCCGTCAACAGGCAGGAGTTCAGCACCGAGCGCTACATTGAAATTCCAGAAGAGGTGCAAGCTGCTTACCGCACCTACAGACCGACAGTTTTGCATCGGGCACACCGGCTAGAGAAGGCTCTGGATACGCCGGCCAAGATTTTCTATAAATACGAGGGAACCAGCCAAGCGGGGAGCCACAAGCCTAACACGGCGATTGCTCAAGCCTACTATGCCAAGAAGGAGGGGTTCAAGCGCATGGCTACCGAGACCGGCGCTGGACAGTGGGGCAGTGCCCTGGCTATGGCCTGTGCCTTCTTTGGTCTAGAATGCAAGGTCTATATGGTCAGGGTAAGCTACAACCAGAAGCCCTATCGTCGCATCCTGATTGAAACTTGGGGGGCTAAAGTTGTCCCCAGTCCCAGTGAGGACACTGAGGTCGGGCGCCATCTTCTAGCTGAAAATCCTGACCATCCTGGTAGCCTGGGCATTGCCATCAGTGAAGCCTGTGAGGATGCCTTCGCTAACGATGATACCAAGTACTCCATAGGCAGTGTCATCAACCATGTCCTGCTTCACCAGACCATCGTTGGTGAGGAAACCAGGAAGCAAATGGAGATGGCTGATGCCTATCCCGATATTATCATCGGCTGCGTCGGTGGTGGCTCAAACTTCGCCGGGCAATTCCTGCCCTGGATCAGGGACAAGATTAGCGGGAAGAAACCTAACATGCGCATCATCTGTGTTGAGCCTCAAGCCGCCCCCAGCCTGACCAAGGGTCCCTATACCTGGGACTATGGAGATATAGCTGGCCTTGCCCCTATAGCCTTGATGTATACCCTGGGTCATACCTTTATTCCATCCCCAATCCACGCCGGGGGACTGCGCTACCACGGTATGGCGCCCATTATCTGCCATCTCTACAAGCTGGGCTTAATCGAAGCCAGGGCTGAGCACCAACTGGCTACCTTCAAAGCCGGGGTAACCTTTGCCCGCACTGAGGGCATCATTACCGCCCCCGAGCCATGCCATGACATCAAGGCAACCATTGATGAAGCCCTGCGCTGTAGAGAAGCCGGTGAAGCCAAAACCATCTTGATTGCTCACAGCGGGCATGGGCATTTTGACCTGGCTGCCTATGATGAGTATCTTTCAGGCAGGATGCAGGATTATGAGTATCCTGAGGAAAAGGTAAAGGAGGCACTGGCTCAACTGCCTGAGGTGCCCGGGGCATAGAGGTATAGCCTGGAATATAGTGAGATGAGGGGCTGGGGTCATACCCGGCCCTTTGTCTTTTGTTTATCCTTGACTAATTTGGCGGGACTGTTACAATAAAATCAGGATGAAAAGGGCAAATATTAAATATCTGTTAACCTGTCTTATCATACTCGTCTCTCTGTTTCTGTGTGCTGGCTGCGCACTGCCCGAGGTAGAGGTTTCGCCGCCACCAAGCCCACCGGCGAGTCCAGCAGCTACCCCTACCGCTACCCCAATTGACCCTAACTTTTCCCTACCGTCTATAGGCGATAGTGCCCCGGTATTACCCAGTATTGCTGAGGTGGTAGCTAAGGTTAAACCCTCAGTAGTAGCTATTAACGTTAGGGTTCCCGGCTTTAGTATTTTCACCGGCTCATTTACCCAGGAGGGTGCTGGTTCAGGATGGATTATAGATGAAGACGGGCTTATCGTGACCAACAACCATGTTGTCCAAGGAGCGGAGAGCATCACCGTAACCCTGGATGACGGCAGGACTTTTCCCGCCGATACGGTGCGCACTGACCCGCTCACTGACCTGGCTGTAGTCAAGATTAACGCCAAAAACCTGCCGGCAGCTATTATGGGTGATTCCTCACGATTGAGGGTCGGTGACTGGGTAATAGCTATTGGTAATTCACTGGGTATGGGGATAGGTGCCACCACCGGAATTGTTAGCGGTCTGGAGGTTTCTATACCGGTATCTGCCGGACAAACGCTATATGACCTTATTCAAACTGATGCCGCCATTAATCCGGGTAATAGCGGCGGACCGTTGGTGAGTATGTCCGGAGAGGTAATTGGTATCACCAGCGCCAAGATTAGTCAGGTCGGTGTGGAGGGTATGGGCTATGCCATAAGTAGCAATGTGGCTGTGCCGATTATTGAGGAACTGGTTAAGACTGGTTATGTGGTTCGTCCCTTCCTGGGGGTAGAGGGACTTCTTACTGTAGACAGCTCGGTAGCTCTTTACTTTCGCCTGAGTGTAGATAAAGGGGTTCTAATTAGAGGGGTAACCTTAAATAGTCCAGCCGATGAAGCCGGGTTAGAGCTCGGGGACGTTATTGTCACCTTTGCCGATAAGGAAATGACCAATGTTGAGGAATTGAGGCGGGCCATACATGCCTCCCAGATTGAGCAGAGGGTAAAAATAACCTTCTGGCGGGGTGATAGCCAGAGTACTACTTATGCTACCCTTGCTGAAAGCCCACCACCACTCTAAGTCAGTCTAGTTTGGCTACTCCCAGTAATAGAGCATAGCCACCCAACTTATAGCTTTCGGTAAATACCTCCTCTTCAGGAACTCCTTCAACAAGCTTGCGGGATAGCGTTTCCTGCTTAATGTAGTCAGCAAAGTCCTTCATTACCTGCCTCATATAAGTTGCACCTTGATAATAGGTAACAATATGGTCAGCAATATCAAATCCAGCCGAGCGACGCATCGTCTGTAGCCGATGCACCACCTCCCGTGCCATCCCCTCAGCCTGAAGCTCAGGAGAAATATCAGTCGGGACGGCTACCCCGTAAGCACCCTCTCGGCTGACCACACAACCTGGTTTATCAAGCTCAGCGGCACTGTCAACCAATTCCAGGCTTTTCACATTAAGCTCATCCAATACCTGTGGTTTAACCCTTTCCAAACTCATTCGTTCCCGCCATGAACTAACGCTGACAAGGTTAGTCGCCAAAGGCTGGCGCACCTTGATGCCGGCCTGGCTCCGGGCCGCCCGCCCCAGACTTGATATTTTCATCGCCAGCCGGGTATCGGCGGCTAACTGCTTATCAATTCTAGCCTCATCAGCCACGGGAAAATCAGCCAGGTGCACGCTGTCTGGAGCCTCAGGAAATGCTGAACGAACCAGGTTTTGATACAGCTCCTCAGCCAGGAACGGGGTAAGTGGAGCCAGTAGCTTGGATATGGTAACCAGACATTGGTAAAGGGTATTGTATGCCGCCAGTTTATCGGCATCATTCTCGCTCTTCCAGAACCGCCGGCGACTCCGGCGCACATACCAGTTGGATAGGCCATTGACAAAATTCTCTATTTTCCTCCCTGCCTCCGTTGGGTTATAACTATCCAGAGCCGCATCGACGTCAATTATAAGCTGATTAAGCTCAGAGATAACCCACTTATCA
>JAUWZL010000095.1 GCA_030615305.1 Dehalococcoidia bacterium | reverse complement strand
AGCTTCAGGTCTCCCTGGGCGGGCACCCAGATATCACTGGGACATGCGGTAATAGAAGTCCCCATTATACTGCTGATATATTTTGGCTTTACCCATTTCTTTGACAACAATATATTTCAGCTTGTTCTTAGCATACTCGGCGGTGGTATGATTATCTGGCTGGGCATAGCCATGTTCCGTGCCCGAACAGAGGTAGTTACCCAGGGCAAGGATTTGCCCTATAGTGCCTTCACCGCCGGCATTCTTACCAGCGGGCTCAATCCCTTCTTCCTGCTGTGGTGGGCGACTATAGGTAGCTTGCTGGTTATGAGGATTTTTGAGTTTGGCATTGGCGGATTAACCCTGTTTATTATTGTCCACTGGCTGTGCGACCTGTTCTGGCTTTCATTCGTTTCCAACCTGGTTTATCGAACTCATTCGCTCTGGGGAAGGAAAATACAGGGGGCACTATTTATCAGCGGTAGCTTGCTACTCGTTGGGTTCGGGGCTTGGTATCTAATATCAGGCATCCGGACGTGGTTTAGCTAAGCATTTTTGTGAAGGAGATAAGAGATGCAAGTAGGCTTTGTCTACGACCCCATCTATCTCAAACACGATACCGGGCAGCATCCGGAAAATGCCAACCGGCTGAAGGCCATTATGCTCTATCTTGAAAGGACTGGCCCCTGGCAGCAACTGGTGCCTGTTAAGCCACGTGCTGCCACCATCCAGGAGCTATCTCTGGTGCATAACAGGAAATATATTTCGCACATCCAGGGAGTAGCCGAAAAGGGTGGTGGCTGGCTTGACCCTGATACGGTGGTGTCGGCTGACTCTTTTAAGGTCGCCCGTTATGCTGCTGGTGGGGTCATCAAAGCTACCGATACGGTTATGACCGGGGAGCTGGATAGCGTCTTCGCCCTGGTCAGGCCCCCCGGACACCACGCTACTGCACAACGGGCGATGGGCTTCTGCCTGTTTAACAATGTGGCTATCGCTGCCAAGTATGTTCTTAAAAAGTATGGACTGGAGCGTATTGCCATTATTGATTTTGATGTCCATCACGGCAATGGCACCCAGGCTGCTTTTTATGGTAATCCCAGGGTTCTCTATATATCAGCACACCAGTCTCCCCACTACCCGGGCACTGGGAGTATTGATGAGGTCGGTGATGGGCGAGCCAGAGGCACTACGGTGAATGTACCCCTACCGGCCGGTTGTGGCGATAGCGAATATCAAAGGGTCTTTGAGCAGATTATCGTTCCGGTAGTCACGCGGTTTAAACCCCAGCTTATTCTGGTCTCTGCTGGCTATGATGCTCACTGGGCTGATGAACTGGCTATGATGCAGATGACCATTACCGGCTTTGCCCGGATAACAAGAATTATCAAAGAAATGGCTAGCCAGCTATGTAATGGGCGTCTCATCTTCAGCCTGGAGGGCGGCTATAATCTGACGGTATTGTCTTCTTCGGTGAAAGCCGCCCTTGATTTCCTGGTGGGTAAGACTGATATTAAAGATAAGCTGGGCCCACCCCCTTACGGTTTTGAGCCACCCAACATTACTTCCCTGATTGAACGGATAAAGGAGATTCACAACCTGTCTTAGGGGGCTCTTTTTCGTAGACTGCAGGAAACGGAGCACCGGTCGCACTCTATAGTGCAGGGCTCAACATGAATGGTTATGCTAATATTTGGTAGCCTATTCTTTATGTCCAGCTCTAAGTGGTCACACACCCGATGTGCCTCTTTCACACTGGTAGTCTTAGGCATTACCAGGTGAAGGTCGATGTAACGCTGGTTTCCAGCTTTGCGGGTGCGAAGCTCATGGAAACCTACTAGCTGACCAGCGTGTTCCCTTAGACAAGACTTTATTTCAGCCTCTTCCGCCTTGGGCAATCTGGCATCCATTAGCCCGCTAAATGACTTCTTCATGGTAAGGTAGGCAGTTCTTGTAATTAGTATAGCCACTAACAGAGCAACGATGGGGTCAAGTATATTAAGCCCGGTTAGCCCTACCAGGATTAGCCCAGCCAGGACGGCGCATGAGCTCAACACATCGGCCAGCATGTCGCGGGCGGTGGCTTCTAGAGCTATGGAATCGGTAGAGTGGGCTACCCTTAATGCATACCAAGAAACAGTCATGTTTATCACTATGGCCGCTGCTGTTATATAAATCCCTAATGTTACTAATTCTACAGTTCCTCCGGCGATTAATCTTTTTATTGCCTCATAAACAATCGTGCCGGCGGCAACAAATATTAATCCCGCTATAACAACGCCAGCGACATTTTCGGCCTTACCATGGCCGAAGGCATGTCGTTCATCAGGTGGTTTACCTGCAATCCTGATGCCGATGTAGCCAATAACTGCTCCCGATAGGTCAATAATGCTATGTAATGCATCAGCTCTGATACCGATACTGCCGGTCATTATGCTGGCTACCACTTTCATCACTATAAGTAAGCTGATAG
>JAUWZL010000079.1 GCA_030615305.1 Dehalococcoidia bacterium | reverse complement strand
TTTTCCTTTGGCAGAAAAGAGAAAAAGTTGGGCATTCGGGCTTCTGTAACTAGGGAGCTCGTTTTTGAAGATTGTCTGGTGCCTGAAGAAAACATTATCGGCCGGGAGGGGATGGGCTTCGCCATGGCCCTGAGGCTCTTTGACCGCTCCCGTCCCGGAATAGGGGCTCAAGCAGTTGGGCTGGCTCAGGGGGCTTTAGAGGCAGCGGTAGACTATGCCAAGAAGCGCATCCAGTTTGGGCAGCCCATTGTTTCTTTCCAGGCGGTTGGGCACATGCTGGCCAACATGGCTGCCGATGTCGAGGCTGCCAGAGCACTGGTTTACTCAACAGCCAGGACTATTGATAGCGGGGCAAGGAATTTCAGCATGGAGTCGGCCATGGCCAAGGTATTCGCCTCAGATGCCGCTATGAGAGTAACCACAGATGCGGTACAGATTTTTGGTGGTCTTGGCTATATGCGCGATTATCCTATTGAGAAGATGATGAGAGACGCTAAAATTACACAGATATATGAAGGCACCAATCAGGTTCTAAGAAATGTCATCACCTCTGAGCTGCGCAAGAAAAGGGTGTTTTAATGAATTATTTTGCCCCTGTTTTTCAGGTAGGTCCTAGTTGACGGCTAATATTCAAGCTCAGTAATAGCAGCAAAACATGTTTCTCCTTAATTATTCAACGGTCTGGGATCCTCTATTACAGGATGTACGGGCTGGTGCTGTTGAACTCTCGGGGATGAAACCCGGGGACAGAGCCCTTGATGTCTGCTGCGGTACCGGAGATCAGGTTTTTCACTATGCCCGACGAGGAGTTATTGCCGCTGGCATAGACATGAATCCTAACATGATCAAGCTGGCCGAGCGGACCAAGAGTAAGCTTGGCCTAACAAACGTTTCATTTCAAGTGGCAAACGCTACCAATCTGCCATCTGATGATAACTTCTTTGACTATGCTTCTATCTCACTGGCACTGCATGAGATAGAAAGAACAGCCAGGGATAAGATAATATCTGAGATGAAGCGGGTGGTCAAGACAAAAGGCGGGCTAATTTTTATTGACTATCAGGTTCCCCTGCCCAAGAATTTTTATGGCTACCTGTTCAAGGTCGGGGAGTTTATTGCCACCAGAGGCGACCACTATAAAAATTTCAGAGACTTTTTGGCCCAGGGTGGTTTGGCTCAACTTCTACCGAAGAACCAGCTTGGTGTAGAAAAGAGGAGCTACCTTAAGAGAGGGACGATAGCCATAGTTAAAACACTGAATGTTTGATTTTTCACCTTAGGATAAGTTAAGGGGAAGGCAAGCAATCTACAGGCCAGTTTGCAGTAGGTGTAGGGCTTTGAGTATAATAGAAGGTCAGCTTTAGCCCGGGTGACGGGACAATGTTACAGATTAACGTATCTCAGTTACTTAGGGAACCCATTGGCTCAGCAAGAGATTGTAAGGTAAGTGAGGCTGTTGACATTACTGGTGATGACGGCATCAGTGCCGTTCACGGTGAGGTTAGGCTGACCCGTACCAACAGGAGCATTCTGGTTAAAGGTACGCTTAACACTTCGGTTGAGCTTACATGTGCCCGGTGCTTGGGTTTATTTAGTTGCCCTCTGGTGCTAAATATTGAAGACGAGTATTTTCCGGTTGCCGATGTATCCAGCGGCGGCCCGCTGGCGCCGCCTGATGAGCCGTCTTCTTTTACTATAGATGAGCGTCAAATCCTTGATTTAACCGAGGCAGTTCGTCAGTATACACTAACGGCCATACCTATGAAGCCACTCTGCCGTGAGGATTGTGCCGGCTTTTAGGATTACTTATGAGCCGCTTTTATATAATCAGACAGAAATGGAGTAATTATGGGAGCTTTACCAAAACGAAAAATAGCTAAGGCACGCCGGGGGGAAAGGCGGGCTCATCTTAAATTGACTCCTCCGGCTCTGGAAAACTGCCCCCAGTGCAACAGCCCCAAGCTGCCGCATCATGTTTGCCCTACCTGTGGCCACTATGGTGGCAGGGAAGTCGTAGAGATTAAGAGCCCGAAAAAGAAAACTGGTTAGGGTTATCAGTTGAACAGCGCCAGGATTGATGTAAAAAGAGGGAACTATGGTAGCTGAGCCAGTGAGGGCCGCCTATATTTTCCCGGGGCAGGGTTCCCAGTGGATAGGCATGGGCCGTGACCTGTATGACAGCTTTGATTCGGCTAAAGCAGTCTTCAAGCAGGCTGATGAGGCTTTGGGCTTTCCATTGTCACAGTTATGTTTTGATGGTCCCGATGATGAGCTCTGCCAAACAATCAATGCCCAGCCGGCGATAGTAACCGTCAGCCTCGCCTTTCTTTCGGTGTTGCCTGATACCGTGGGTGGCAACGGTATACCAGCCCCGGCTTATGTTGCTGGTCACAGTCTGGGGGAGTACACAGCGCTAGCCGCCGCTGGGGTAGTTGACTTTGCCACCGCCATCTATCTGGCTCGGGAACGGGGGCGGTTGATGCACCAGGCTGGGCTTAAAAGGCCCGGGGGAATGGTGGCTGTAATCGGGCTTGATGAGATAGTGCTAGCTGAGATATGCGCCCAGACTGATACCCGAATCGCCAATATTAACTGCCCGGGCCAGCTGGTAATCAGTGGGGCCAAGGATAATCTAAGCAAAGTGGCGGCTTTGGCCGAAGCTAGAGGTGCTTATCGCACCATCCCCTTACTGGTAAGCGGGGCCTTCCACACACCGTTGATGCAACCGGCAGTTGATGGTATGTCCCAGATTATGGCCAATATTTCCTTTGCCGAACCGCTGGTTCCCATCATAGCTAATACCACAGCCCAGGAAATCACCACCGCCCAGCTAGTTAAGGATGAGTTATTAAGGCAGCTATGTAACGGCATTCAGTGGCAGCGCTCTATAGAGTACATGGTTGATAAAGGGGTATCTACCTTTATTGAGATAGGACCCGGTAAAGTGCTCAGTGGCCTTATCAAACGGATAAACAGAAATGTTAGGACGCTAAACATAGGTGATGCCCAGGCTATTAAGAACCTAGATACCTGGTTTTAAAGGGGATTACAGGGAGGCAATAATGAACCTTGATAATAGAGTAGCTCTAGTTACCGGCAGCGGGCGAGGTATAGGACGAGCCATTGCCCTCAAGCTGGCCCAGGTCGGGGCTACCGTGGTGGTTAATGATATAGATGAAGTTTGCC
>JAUWZL010000081.1 GCA_030615305.1 Dehalococcoidia bacterium | reverse complement strand
TTGCCGAAGTCGGGGTTATTTGCCTCAAGCTTGCTCCTTAGGGCTTTCATTCTTCTTACAAACTCCTGCCTGTCCTTATCTTTTACCAGGTCGGCCCAGGTCTTAGCCGTCTTCTGAAACCGTTCTTGAATCTCGGGCAGCTTGGGCAGATTCATCTGCAAAGAGGCGTAAAGCTCGGGGTCTTCCGAAAGAACACTCTCCACCAGCGTCAGCAGTACCTTATAGGTTATACCGCTGACGGCTTCCATTTCTCTTAGCCGGTCAAAATTTATAAGGCTATCAGCAGAGACTATGGCAATGTAATGAGCCAGCCCCAGAATGACGGCCATCATATCGTCATGCTCCTGTGGTGTCATCAGCTGGACTCTAGCCCTTCTGGCTTCTAAATAGCCCTTAATCTTATCCGCCAGGGTGGCCTCATCCTTGTTGGTCGGTGTCAGGACAAAGTTCTGATTGGCTACGCTTTTAGCACCAGGCCCGAATAAGGGATGTGTTCCCAGCACCTGCCCCCTTTTTATATGCTGGTGCATAGCTTCTACCGGAAGCACCTTTACCGATGTGATGTCCAGGATAACCTGTCCTGAATGAGTATTCGGGCTGAGCTTTTTTGCCACTTCCTCAAAATGGTCTACGGGCACCGATATCAAAATGACATCAGCCGGTTTAACGGCTTCTATACTGGTGCTGACCGGGACATCAAGCTGTTTTCTGACTTCTTCAAGCCTTGCCTGGCTCCTGCCGATTAATACTACCTCTTTACCCTCTTTCAGCAGGAAGCTGGCAAACCACCGCCCCATCTTACCTGTGCCGCCAATGATAGCTACTTTCATCTGGCTTCTCCGCCTATTTACTAGCTAAAACTAATAGATTATAGCCCAAGCCTTTGAGGGGATTGTAGCATCTTAGCCACCCGTCATCAACTAGCCAGACAATGTAACCCCATCCCCCTGTGTCCCCCTTCCCCTAGAGGGGAAGGGGGAGGAATTGAAAAAGAGGGGCTTAAGCCCCTCTTAGATGCCCCGTTTTTTGGTTTGAGATATTATGGTAGCCCAAGTTGTATTCGAACTGGAACAGGAGTTTAAGAGGGCGGTAGCCCTCTTTTATTTATCTTCCCCCTCTCCCTCTGGGAGAGGGGGATACAGGGGGTGAGGGCATAGAAAGAAGCTAAAAGTGAGACTATTAAGAAAGGCTACTTTGCTCTAGGGTAGGAACCGAGCACCTTTATAAAGATGGCGTAATCTTGCAGCTTTTCCAGGGCCTCTCTGGGTACCCTGTCTTCCCGATGCCCCTCAAAGTCCAGATAGAAATTATATTCCCACGGCTTTTGCCTAGTTGGTCTAGACTCTATCTTGGTCAGGTTGATGTTTTTAACCGCCAGTTCCTCAAGGAAACTGAACAGGGCTCCTGGTTTGTGTTTTACCGAAAAAACCACCGATGTTTTGTCATTGCCAGAGGGAGGAGCATCCTCTTTGGCTAGAATGAAGAATCTGGTGAAGTTGTTCGGGTTGTCCTCAATGCCGCAGTTAATAATCTTCATCCTGTAGATTTCAGCGGCTCTGGTGCTGGCAATAGCGGCACCATCAGTTATTTTTTTCTCCTTTATCATCTTGACACTGCCGGCAGTATCGTAGGTTGGTATTAGCTCACAGTTTAGGTGCTTTATGAACGCCCGGCACTGTCCCAGAGCCTGCGGGTGTGAGTAAATTCTTTTTATTGAGTCCAGTGTCGCCCCGGGGTTGGCTATCAGGCAATGGGAGACCTTGAGTTCTATCTCACCACAGACCTTGAGGCTTGAGTCCAAAAGCAGGTCATAAGTCTTGCTGATACTGCCCTCAAGCGAGTTCTCAATGGGGGCAATGCCAAACTGGGCCTCATCCTGTTCCACAGCCCTAAAGACATCTTCCAGCCTTTCACAGGGCTTGACCTGAACCCCGGCACCGAAAAAGCTAACCGCCGCCTCCTCACTGTAAGCCCCGAGCTCACCCTGAAAGGCAACAACTGCCCCCTGAATACTTTTGGCGGCGGCAAATATCTGGCGATAAATGCCTTCTATATCTGCCTGTTTTATACTTTCGGCTTTGGCTAGGTCTCTAATATGCTCCAGAATCCTTTCTTCTCTTTGCTTGTCCTCTATCTGCTGACCCTGCTTCTTTTTTAGCCTGCCTATCTGCTCAGCAATCCTTATCCTCTCGGCGATGAGCTTAACTGTACTGGCATCAACCTCATCTATCTTTTGTCTTAGCTCTTCTAGGTTCATCTAATCACCCTCGGTATCAGCCCGGCCCTTAAGGTGAAGTCACATAGGGTTACCGCTATCATTGATTCTACTACGACTACGGCTCTGGGAACGATGCAGGCGTCATGTCTTCCCCTAACCTCTAGATGAGCGCTGGCCATCTCTTTTATGTTGACCGTCTGCTGGCTTTTGGCTATGGATGATGTTGGTTTTACAGCCACCCTGACCACCAGTGGCATGCCGCTACTTATGCCGCCGAGTATACCGCCGGCATTGTTGCTTGTGGTTACTATCTTGCCTCTTTCAATAGTGAATGGGTCGTTATTCTGTGAGCCCCTTTTTCGGGCGGCTTGAAAACCAGAGCCGAACTCAACCCCCTTGACCGCCGGGATGGCAAAAAGTGCTTTAGCAAGCTCTGCATCTATAGCATCAAATACCGGTTCGCCCAGACCAACCGGTAGCCCAAGGGCAATGCCTTCTATAATCCCGCCCAGGCTATCGCCCTCCTTCTTGGCACCTTCAATGGCTCTTATCATCTCTTGGGCCGCTTCAAGGTCGGCACAGTGAACCGCGTTTTTAGTAACGTTTTTTCTTATTTCATCATACCCTTCAGCCTTGGCGGCAATGCCGCCTATCTCAACAGTATGTGCCAGAACCTCAGCCCCAATGAGACCAAGCAGTTTACGAGCAATAGCCCCAGCCATGACGAAACCGGCGGTGATTCTGCCGGAAAACCGGCCGCCACCCCTGTAGTCATTAAAGCCACCGTATTTCACATAGGCGGTGTAATCGGCATGGCCCGGTCTTAACAGGAACCTTGACTTTCTATATTCGCCTGAATCAATGTCCTTATTCCAGACTACCAAACAGATGGGAGCGCCAGTGGTATGCCCGTCCAGGATGCCGGAAAGAA